>JBGASS010000099.1:0-7866 GCA_044229555.1 Holophagaceae bacterium | reverse complement strand
GAGGTCCACGACCTTGATGTCGAAGCCTTCGGTCTTGCCGCCGTCCTTGGGGGAATGGAAGGCGATGTAGCGCCCGTCGAAACTGAAGTCGGCCTTGCCGCCGGGGAGCTTGGTCTCCAGCAGGAAGTCGCAGCCCTTGAGGCTGCGCACCACGAGGGTGCCCTGGAAGAAGGTGGCGATGAGCTTGCCGTCCCGGGAGATCATCGGCGCCGATCCCGTGCCGATGACCGGGCACTTGGACACGGAGCGGTAGGGCCGGATGGCCTTGCCGCCTTCCAGGGTGTAGTAGCGATTCTCCTGGGTGAGGATGAGGTCCTTGCCGTCCGCGACGGCCCAGGAGAAGTAGTCCCCCATCTCGATGGGCGCGACGTCCCGGGTAACCTTCCCCGTCTCCCGGTCCCAGATGCACACCGACCCGCTCTCAAATTCCTTCGTGCTGAGGAAGATGATCCGCTTCCCGTCCGGCGCCCAGTACGAGTCCAGGCCGGGCTCGGCGTGGAGAACCTTCTTGGTTTTCAAGTCGATGAAGTTCGTCGTCCGGGCGAGTTTGCCGTTGACAGTGGTCTCCGAGGCGAAGGCGAGGACCTGGCCGTCGGAGGAAATGCGGGAATAGGCGAAGACGCCTTCTTCGGGGCGGAGGGGAAGGAGCTTCTCCAAGGTTGTGCCGGAAGCCCGGAGTGCAGGGGCCTGGGCGGCGAGGGGGATGGCCAGGAGGGCGCAGGCGGCCGGGAAGAAGGCGCGAGGGAGGCTCATTGGAATCCAAGGAAGGGGTGTTTCACTGGAAGGGGCCGACGAGCGAAGCTACGCCGCGGGCCGACAACTAGGCTGCAGGCCCGGGGGCGGCCGCGAAGGTCGAGAAGCGGCGCTTCATGGCCAGGAAGGGGCTCTCGAAATATTTGTAGCTGAGGTGGGCGACGAGGATGGTGAGGGGCAGGCCGATCCCGGTGGAGATCAGCATCGGGACGTAAGGCAGGGAGGCATAGGGGCCCGTGATCCTGTAGGTGGCCTGCACGGGGATCATCACCAGGCCCAGCACGAAGCCGTGGTAGACGTAGAGCCCGAAGCTGATCTTCCCGAGATACGCGAGGGCGCCGAAGACGCGCCCGCGGCTGTCTTCGGGACGCTGGTTCAGCAGGGTGTTGAAGAGGATCAGGTAGCCGGACCAGGCCACCAGGGGCAAGCCGATCTGGTTGAACTGGTTCCGGGTGAGCAGGGAGCCTACGGAAGCGTTGATCCACAGCCAGCCTGCCGCCAGGAAGCCAAGGACACCGGCGGCCAGGGTGAGCCGGGAGCCGAGGATCCGGTACCGGAGGCGGGACGCCGTGTCCCCGTCGCGCAGGGAGTTCCACTCGGCGGCCAGGAGGATCCCCGCCGCGATGGGATCCAGGCGGGCGAACGTGTTCGCGTAAACCCAAAGGGGATGGAGGTCCAGGGCGACGCACCCCCAGCGGGTGAAGGCCGCCAGGGCGAGCATCCCCCAGGCAAGGAGGCGGATCCGCCGGGGGGAGACGGCCCTCAGCAGGATGGGCCAGAGGATGTAGAACTGCTCCTCGATGCCGAGGCTCCAGAACACCATGAGGGCGGTGAAGGCATGCACCTGCACGACGGGAGTCCCGTGGGCGATCCAGGCCCAGTTGGGGGCCATCAGCATGAAGGGCCAGAAGTAGGGGGCCATGGCCTTCTCCTCCAGCAGCCAGGCCACGCCGAAGACCAGCAGCGCCACGCCGAAGTAAAGGGGCCAGATGCGAAGGATCCGCCGCGCGTAGAACTTCCGGAGCTGCACCTGGCCGGTGGCCTCGCGCTCGGCGAGGAGGAGCGTCGTGATGAGGAAGGCGCTCAGGGTGAAGAACATGTCCACACCGAACATCCCCGCCCGCTGCACGATGAAGGTCGCGTGCCAGAGGACCTGTTCATGGAACGCCATGGGCCCGGACGGCGCCAGCACGTGGATCCCGTGGTAGAGGAAGACCCCGAAGAAGGCCCAGAAGCGGATGACGTCCAATTCCCGAAGATAGTTGCGGCTGGGATTGAACAATCGGCACCTTGGAAGGAGGGGATCAAGCTGGGGCTGGGGTTCCCAGGATAGCGGTGCGGCAGGCCCCCCTTTCATTCAGATCCGCCGTCGGTGGATGGATAACGGACCCGGCGTGCCCGTCCGTAGTCCTGTCCTCAGGTGAAGAGCGTGGCCACTTTGGCGAGGACCTCATCCAGCACGGCGGCCGGGACCCGTTCCACCTTGCGGGCGTGGCGAGCTCCGAGATCCAGGGCGCGGGGCTGGTCGCACCGCACGACGCCGGTGGTCTTGATGCCGGCGCCCTCGAGGGGCACTTCGAAGCCTGCGTTCCGCGCGAAAGTCCCGCCGCGGGTGATGGGCAGCACCACGGGGGTTTTCGTCAGGGTGTTGAAGGCGGCGGGCGAGACGACGAGGACGGAGCGTAGGCCTTGCTGTTCGTGCTGGGCGCTCGGGTCGATGGAGATCTGGTAGATGTCCCCGCGCTCCATCTCAGCAGCTCGCGACCGACCGGTTTCGCATTGAGCCAGGCCTGGTCATCGGAGTCCGGTTCAGCCGCCGTGTCGCACTGGGCCAGCAACTCGTCCAGCGTGTAGCGCGGCCGTGGCCGGGGCTCCACAAGCAGGCGGCCGCCTTCGGCGGTGAGGCCCACCGTGGCGCCGGACTGCAGGCGCAGGATTTCGAGGAGGACGGGGGGAACGGCCAGCATCACCGAGCCGCCGACTTTGCGAAGGGTGGTGGTGTGCATGGTGGGTTCCATCACTTGCTGGTTTTACATTTGTATAACTCTATCGAAGCCTCAGCAAGCCCGCCCGTACGGCTTAGACAACCCGAAGCGGGTGAGAGCCGAGGGCGCTCCCGTCGAACATGAACAAGACCCACAGCCTCAAGGATTCAGGTCACTTTTATCGCGTTATCAAAAATCAAATTCAAACGTATTTGCCAATACACGTATAGTACTATTAGAATTAGGGAAATTGCCAATAAGACGATTTTTTTATATTTACTTTTTGTAGTAGTACCATAAGAAATTAATATGCCAGACAATAACCCAAGAAGGAAAGCAATCTCTGAAAAACTAAACCGATTCATTTTTTCTCCTTATGCTACTGATTCAAGAATTTTTATGGATGCCAATTATGTGGATCTGTTGGAATCGCTGGGGAATATTCTTCCCAGTAATCATCGACGTGTCTACGAATTATTTCACCGCTGCTCAGATCAATCCATTTGGTATAGGAATACCTGTAAATAGTTTGCCCACCTTTGCACTCTATTGAAGCAGGTTTATCACATTTATACGTTATTACCATCCATGCAGAGTACGTGTATTCTTCGAAAAGTATCCAATGTCTCCACTTCGCCCGATTAGAATTGATAAAAGGAAGCCAACTCATGAATCCAGGGTCTTCAATTTCACGTTTAAAATACCCAAGAGAGATCTTATCTTGTTTGTATGAAACGTCTGAAATACTGCAAGACAAACCATACTTATCCAAACTATTAATTACATCATTTTTCACGTAAACATACATATTTATGTCATCTTTTTCCCCAATTTGATCTCTGCTCAGCCATCGGCCATAATCAGATGAATACGCACGATAGAAAGTAAGATCGAGCCCGCTGATAACATGTTTATAATGCCCAGTGAATCCATATGAACTATCCCTATCTCCACTTATTTTTACCATTCGACCAGATAGATCATACTGGTAACGAGCTCGTGTTAGCTGAGAAATATCTGTTAGCTCATAGATCGAACCCAAGTGATCCCGGGTGTAGAACAACTTTGTACCATCACTATCAATAAAACCTAATAAAAAATATTTAATAATAGCTGTATCCCCAGATAGGTTTCGTTCTTCTGCTATCTCGGTATGTTCCCAAAGATACGTTTTCTCGGATTGATTAGAGTTGCTTTCTAACTCTCGAATCACAACTCTCCTCCCCCAACCGTCATAGCCAAACTCACTCCTGTGATTCCCCTTCACCACTGCCACCAACCGATTCTCCGCATCCCACTCAAACGTCCTTTCCCCATCCGACGTCATGTTCCCGTTCTCGTCATACGTGAACGCCTTGTCGGTCCCGTTCTGGGCGGCCACAACGACGGTGGCGATGCCGAAGGCTGAGGGGTCGGCGGTGCTGGTGGCTTTGATGGTGTAGGTGCCGAAGGCGTTGGGGGCGGTGTAGAGGCCGCTGGCGTCGATGGTGCCGGCAGTGGCGGTCCAGGTCACTCCGGTGGTGCTGCTGCCTTCCACGGTCGCGGTGAAGGTGGCGGTGCCGTTCTTGTTCAGCTGCGTGGCGTAGGGGGCCACGGTGACGGTCACGGCGGCGGCGGCTTCGACGCGCACCGTGACGAGGGCCTTCTTGCTCGGGTCCGTGGCGCTGGTGATCACCACGTGGTAGAGGCCTTCCGTCGCCGGGGCCGTGTAGCGCGCGCTGAGCGGGCCCGTGGCGACGACGCTGCCGCCGCCCGCCTCCTGCACGCTCCACGCGGGCGCCGTGAGGTCGCCCCAGACCTTCGCCGCCAGGTTCACCGAGCCGCCGGGCCGGGTGGTGGCGTATTCGGGGCGCGGCTCCACCTGGATGGCCGGCATCGTCACCACCGCCGTCGCCGCCTTGGAGGGATCCGCCACCGACGTCACCGTCACCCCGTGGTTGCCCGTCAGGTTCGGCGCCGTCCAGAGGCCGTTCGAGGTCACCGTCCCCGCCGTGGCCGACCAGGTCATGGCCTTGCTGCGGGTGCCGCCGATCTGGCCCAGGAACTGCTGCGTGGCCTCCCACGCCGGCGTTGCCGCCTTCGGCGTGATGCGCGCCACCGTGGGATCGGCCTTCTTCGTGCCGGTCCAGCCGTTGAACGTCGCGCCTGCCCAGCCCTTGAAGGTGCCGAAGCCCGGGGCGAAGGCCACCGCGAAGGGCATCGGGCTCCCCCCGGCCTTCACCGCCGTGCCGGTGAGCACGCGATTCCGGAAGAGACCCGAGACCGCATGGATCCCCGAGTAGGTGCTGCCCGAGGGGTACCAGTCGCCGCTGATGCTTTCCAGATCCTGGAAGAAGTTCACGGGCCCGGCCAATCCGCTGCCAGCTCCGTCCCAGCTCCCGCTGATCTCCGGCAGCAGGCCCGCGGCCACGGTCTCCACCTGCACCGTGAAGGACTTGGTGGGATCCAGGACCGACGTGGCGGTGGCCGTGCTCACACCCTCCGTCGATGGGGCCGTGAACGTGCCGTCCGCGGCGATGCTGCCTGATGACGCCGTCCAGGTGACGGTCCGGTTGCCCGTGCCGCCCACAAAGGCGTTCAGCTTCACCGTCGCCCCCGGCACCGTCGGGATGAAGCCCGTGTCCGTGCCCAGGGAGACCGTGCCGGGCAGGCGGCTGCCCAGCATCTCCGTCGAGTTCGTCACGCCGCCGTTGCCGCCGCAGCCACCGGCGAAGGAGGCGCCGTCCAAGGTGAATGTGATGCCGAGATACTTCGGATAGCTCGTGGGGGATCCCACGGCCCAGGTGGCCTGCAAGTAGCGGCCGTTCAGGGTGCCCTTCAGGGTGTTGGTGGACGAGAAGTTCCAGGTCGAGAAGAAGGTGCCCCAGACCAGCAGCCCGTCCTGGTAGAGGTTCAGCTTGGTGGCATAGAGCGACTGGGAGGCCCAAGGCCGCTCCGTCCCCTCGTAGGTGCCCGAGACATTGGGCGCCGGGTCCTGCTGAACCCCGCTGCCCACCGCCACCAGGCGCACACAGCTCTTGGTGGGATCCGCCACGCTGGTGGCGGTGACCGAAACCACGCCGGCGGTGGCCGGCGCGGTGAAGGTGCCGTTGGCGGCGATAGCGCCGGCCGAGGCCGCCCAGGTCACCGACTTGTCGGCCACACCGGAGACCAGGGCCGTGAATTGGAGGCTGCTCCCGGGGGCCAGGGGCACCGTCCGCGTCGGGATGTAGATGCCGGCCACCCCGGCCGCCCGGGTGAGGTTCCAGGGCCCTGACGAGGAACCCGCCGTGTAGGATCCGGTGAACGAATTCCCGCTGAAGGTCCCCTGCACCGTGCCCCTCAAGGCTCCCGGAGGATTGATGTAGAAGAATTGGCCCGCCATGGCGCTGCCGGTCAGGGTGCACTTGAACCGGTCGTTGTACTTGTTCCGGATCCCGAAGAGCGCATTGCCCGCCTGGAAGAAGACCACGGGGTCCGTGCCCCAGGTGCCCGAAACGTCCGGAGAAGCGTTGCCCGTGACGCAGACCTCCGCGCTGGCGCTCTTGGTGGGATCCGCCACGGAGGTGGCCGTGACGGTGTAGTTCCCGGGCGTGGCCGAGGTGAAGGTGCCCGTCCCATCGATCGTGCCGCCGGTGGCGGTCCACCGGACGCCCTGCCAGGCGTGCCCCGACACCAGGGCCCGCAGCTTCAGGGCTGCCCCCGGGGCGACGGAGGCCAGGTGCGGCGAGACGGCAAGGTTGAGCACGTTCTGGGAGCGCGCGAAGCTGATCGCGTTCCCGGTGGACGACGCCCCCGTTCCCCAGGTCCCCGAAAGCGTGAAGCCCGTGGACGTGGTGGTGAAGGTGAAGGTGATCTGGCCGTAGTCCGCCGGGTTGGCATTGTTCTGCCAGCGCCCGGTGAAGACCGAACCCGTGAGGGTGCCCGCCACCTGGCGGTTGTAGTAGGGCCAGTCGCCCACGAGGGCGTCGCCGGACTGCCAGAGGTAGATCCTCTTATCGTTGCTCTCGCCGTAGACGCCGGAATAGTCGCTGATGCCATTGGTGACGGGCACCACCACGCTGGCGGCGGTCCACACGCTGGGATCCGCCACGCTGGTGGCCAGGATGCTGTAGACCCCAGGCGTAGCCGGCGCCGTGAAGACGCCGTCGCTGGTGATCGTTCCGCCATCGGCCTGCCAGGTGACGGCGCGGTTGGCGGTGTTGGTGACGTCCGCCTGGAAGGCCAGGGTGGCGCCGGGCGCCAGGGTCTTGGATTCCGGCGTGACCTGCAGCTTCACGGCGGCGGCCTGCTTGGAACCGGTGAAGCTGTAGTAGGTACTGTAGTCCGCGGTGCCCCAGGTGGCGCTGAAGCTGGCGGCTTCGCCGGGACTCGTCGCGGAGGGCACGAAGGTGAGGGCCATGACGCCGCGATCCGCCGCGGTGGCGGAATCCCGGGCCTCCCAAGAGGCCGAAAGGACGGTGCCGGTGAGGCGGCCCTTGAGCCGCTTGGGCAGGCCGCTGTCGCTGCGGCCACGGATCCAGTTCCACTCGCCCCAGACTTCGTCGCCCCGCTGGAAGAGGGTCATCTTCATGTCCACGCTGCTGTAGGTCCCGGTGACGTCCAAGGTGGACGGCGGGGGCGGCGGGACCGGCGTGGCCGGCAGCAGCAGGCTCGGATCCAGGGGCAACCCGTTCACGCCGCTCGGCAAGCTGAAGCCGCCCGAAGCGCCGGCCTCGGCCTTGAACCCCGGGACCAAGGTCGGGGCCGGAGCGGCGAGGCTGGGAGCGCTCACCGGTTCCGCGGTCCTCGTCCGCCAGGCGGCCAGATCCCGGGCCAGGGCCCAGGTGGGCACGGCGCCGTTGAAGAGCAGCACCGCCAGGACGGCGAGGGCCGGCACCCGGCGGAAGGTGGCGAAGGACCGCAGCTGGAGGACCCAGTCGTGGGTCTTCAGGCGGGCAAGGGCAGAGGGCTTTTTCGGGGTGCGCATGGGCATCTCGTGTCTCGGGGCTCGAATGGGTTCAGCGCTGGGCGGCGGGAGCGGCGGGCTTGGCGGGCTTGGCCTTGGCCTGGGCCGGGGCCGCGGCCTTCGCGGCGGCTTCCGCCTTGGCCTTCTGCAGCTTCAGGGCCTCCTCCTGCCTACGGATGGCTTCGGTGTTCAGGCTGTAGC
>JBGASS010000098.1:1516-7907 GCA_044229555.1 Holophagaceae bacterium | reverse complement strand
GTCGCTCCGTTGGTGTGAATCCCGGCACCGTTCAGGGTGCATTCCGTACAGGATCCCAAGGAATCACAAGATCCTCAATGGATCTTCATCACGCATGAGCCGGTTGTTTGCCGACACGAACGGTCCGGATTCCGTCCTGAACGGGAACGGGGACCGACCCCGAGGCGGCAAGCACTCGAATGCCGAGGGATGCCCGCCACCCTTTGCGGCGGGTCGACCCGGGCTCCCCGCGCGGCGGGGCAACGGACCTTCACAATATTTAACCGCGGGACCTCTGGCGGCAGGGCCTGCGCCTCCGGCCCTGCTCGATCCCGAGGTGACCCTCCATCTCCCGAACCAGGGATTCATGGTCAGCCACAACGCGCTTCAGAGACCTCCAGAGACCCGAGTTCCGCCATGCTAATCGAGATCCTTGACACCACCCAATCCGCCTCGGATTCCAGGGAGAAGCGGGCCTGCTCCCCGTAGGCCAGGGCCAGGCGGGCGGCCAGGTTCTTCATCCCGATGCCTCCAGTTCCGGGCGCTTCAGGACGGAGCCCCATGCCCGAATTGCGCACTTCCACCCGCAAGGCCTCCTCCATCCCCGAGGCGCGGATGAGAAGCCGGCCGCCATCGATGTGAGGGGAAATGCCATGCTTGATGGCATTCTCCACCAGGGGCTGAATCAGCAGCGGAATGACCCTCAGGCCATCCAGGCTTGCATCCCAGTCCCACTGGACCTCCAGCCGGTCCCCCAGGCGCATGGCCTCGATGTCCAGGTAGTCCTCCACCATGCGCCGCTCGCTGGCGAGGGGCACCAGGCTCTCCTCCGACGCCACCAGCAGGCGGCGCAGGAGGTCCGACAGGGACTTCACCGAGTTCTCCGCCTTCACGGGATCCTTGCGGATCAGCTCGGCGAGGCCGTTGAGCGCGTTGAAGAGGACGTGGGGGTGGAGCTGACTCTGGAGGAGGCGCGTCTGGGCGGCGCGGGCCTCGGAGCGGGCTTCGCGTTTCTCGGTCTCCTCGGCCTCGCGATTGGCCTGGAGACGACCAAAGGTCATCATCAAGGTGCCTCCAAGCCCGAGATTGGTCATGGAGTAGGAGGCCCACTCGAATCGTGTTCCCGAATAGTGATTCGCCAGCCAACTGAAGCAGATGAGCGTGAAGATGGAGCCTTCGCAGCAAACCAGGCTCTGAATTGCGCCTCGGGCGAAAGTCGGAGGCCTGGAACGTGCTCCGCTCCATTGCCAGGGCATCGGGGAGAGAAAAGTGAATACCCAGGCTAGTGAGGCGGGCCCATAGAATTTTTCCGCCAACAGGATCCCGTTCAGCCCCTTGTAGGCATGCGAAAAGAAGTCCGTCCCAAAATAGACCGTTGTGAAAAGCCCGAATCCGATCCAGGGCCCTGGCCGCCTGAGGCGGAGCGCCAGGGCGGCCATAGTCTGTTTGATCGTCAACACCGCCCCTAGGTCAACACCTTTTCAAGCGAGGACACGTCGCGTCGAGCTTGCATGGAATGTTCGAGACTCGAATCCAGTTGCTCCCGCTAGGCGGGGGCCTAGACCTCGTTACAGGACAATTACTGATAGCAATGGCAGGTACAGGTTGGCTTGCCAGAACCGATCGTAGGGTCGGACCGGCATTCCGAGGTCAGACAATCAAGAGTGCATCCGCCCGTGGGGCACTCGCATGTCTGCGTCTCAGGAGGTTGTGCGCCCTGCACGCCACGGATTGCATTGTTGTCCAACCGGCGCAGGGTCTCTCGGTTCAAGGCAAGTTTCTTGGTCATGGGGTTCTCCAGGCGCAGCCGCTGGGCACAGGCAAGCCTGCACTGCGTCCAGACTCTCCGGAAATGTCCTGATCCTCAACGGAAAAGACCCGCCACCAGCGGCGTGCGGCCCGACCTGAACGGGCGAATCGGCTACGCGAACGGAATCCATCGAGTATCGGGCGGAATGACCAGAGGCTCGGTTCCAATCGTGAACGACGGGCTCGGGTCCCGTGCCGGCTCGGTACTTGATCAGGTTTGGGATAAAACCACAGGGGGACTAGGAAACCGAGGATTTCGTCTTGGTCGGGCTCTGGGAATGAAATCAGCTCCTCCCCATCCCCCACTTCCCCGCCCCCCCGATGCCGCAGGCCAGGATCGAGGCCATGGTCAGCAGCTCATGGCGCAGGACCGTGGGATTGGCCCCGCGCAGCAGGCCCTGCAGCACCGGCCAGCCGTGCAGGCAGAAGAGGGGAACGCAGGCGACGGAGACCCAGACCCCGATCATCACGAGGGTTCCGCATATGGCCTGGATCAGGAGGAGACCCCATTTCAGGGAATGCGCCATGGTGATGGGGCCGCCGGCGCTGCGCAGCTGCAGGAGGGCGGAGGATCAGGAGGGCCCAGGACGCGCGGTTGGAGGTAGCCATGGGCCAGGATAGCCCGGCGCCGGCGACCCCATCCGGGCCCACGACACACCGCGCCGCCTGAAGCCGCGGAAGGATCAGCGGGAAGGCCGGGAGGGAGGGGCCGTCCATCCGCCGGGGGAACCCGGGGCGTTGACGCCGACCTCCCCTTCGAAGCGGGCCGCCAGCTCCTCCGGGGACTCGCCGAGGGCGCCGCAGGCCCGCAGGTGCAGGAGGGCACCGAGGATGCTGAGGAAGGGGTCGATGAGCACCGCGGCCAGGGTGCAGGCCAGGGCGCCCGCGGCCTGGGCCAGTGGGGAGCGGGCCTCGCTGGGATAGGTGCACCAGAAGGCCGCGAAGGCGAAGGTCAGGATGCCGCCCACCAGGAGGGGAAAGCCGAGGTCGCGGAGGTTCTGGAAGACCCGCTGGAGGTCCCGGCTGCGGGCCAGGGCCGCGGTGGTGGTGGAGCCCCTCAGCAGCCGCTCCTGGCTCACGAAGAGGATGCTGCCGAGGAGCCGGCGGCCGGGCCCCAGCAGGAGCAGGATGGCGCCCCCGATCGGGGCGAGGAAGGCGGCCAGGGCGAGCGGCTCCGGTTCGGTCCTCAGGGCTAGCCTCATCGCCAGCCAGAGGAGGCCCAGGGTGGCCCCGGCGGCCAGGACGGAAACGAGGCCGAGCCATCGGATCAACGCCTTCAGCCGCAGCCCGTAGACCGCTGACATGCGGGCCCCCAGCGCCGGGCGGAGGGGCGCAGCCAGCGCCAGCAGCACCAGGGGCGGCATGGAGGCCCAGGTCAGGTTCTGGCAGTGGGCGAAGGCCACCATCCAGCCGGCCCAGCAGAGCCATCCCGGCCAGGCCGGGAGGGGCCACCAGCCCGCCGGCCCGCGGCCCGCCGCGGCGAGCGCGATGAGCAGCCCCGTCGCGATGAACAGGCTGCGGTGGGTGCGCAGGGAGAGGCGGAGCACGTCCGCGCAGCGCTCGAGGCCCAGGCCGAGGGCCCGCTGGATCAGCTGCCCGGGCCCCTGGGCGAAGGCGGCGAAGGCCTTGGCGAAGGCCGCCGCGCCGACGGGGCGCTCCTCGGGATCCTTGGCGAGGGCGTCCATGACCACCCTGGCCACCGCCCGGGACAGGTCCGGTCGCAGGGCCCGCAGCTCCGGGGGCCGGGCCTGGAGGTGCTGGGCCAGGAGGTCCTGGCTGGTGCCGGAAAAGAGCGGCCTGCCTGCCAGCATCTGGTGGACGATCACCGCGAGGCTGTAGACGTCGGAGCGGACGTCCAGCCCGCCGCCCCGGCACTGCTCCGGGCTCATGTAGGCCGGCGTCCCCAGGAGGGTTCCCGCCTGGGTGAGCGCCGGCCCGGAGGCGGCCTGCGCGAGGGCTTCCGTCGGCGCCTCTCCGGGCAGGGCCTGGGGCCCGGGCGCGGTTTCGGAAGCGGCCTCGTCCCGGGCGACCCGCGCAGGCTCGAGCGTCTTGGCCAACCCGAAATCCAGCACCTTCACCCGCCAGCCGCCCCGCCGGTCCGGCTCCAGCCAGAGGTTCTCGGGCTTCAGGTCCCGGTGGAGGATGCCGCGGCCGTGGGCTTCCGCGAGGGCCGAGGCCACCTGCTCCACCACCTCCACCACGAAGGGCAGCGGCAGCTTCGGATTCTCGGCCAGCAGCGCGCCAAGGGTCTGGCCGTCCAGGTATTCCATGACCAGGTAGGCGAGGGCGGCGCCCCGCGCCTCGGCCACGCCGAAATCCGTGATGTCCACGATGTTGGGATGGCGCAGCCGCCCCGCGGCCTTGGCCTCCCGCCGGAAGCGCTCCAGGAACTCGGCCTCGCCGGCGAGGCGCGGCGCGAGGACCTTCAGGGCCACCGTGCGCTCGGTGCCGAGGTGGGTGGCCCGGAAGACCGCGCCCATGCCCCCGCGGCCCAGCTCCGCGTCGATGCGGTACTTGCCGTCGAGGGTCTCGCCGACCAGGGAATGCGGTTCGTTCATGGGCAGCCGGTCCTCACTCGAGGCCGAGCCTCGCCTTGAGCTCGCGGGTGGCGGTGCGGCTCACCTCCAGGTCCTGGCCTTCGAAGACCCGCACGGAGGAGCGCCCGCCGAAGAGGGGGCGGAAGCCGAGCACCGTCTCCGGCCGCAGCAGCAGGTGGCGCTGGATCCGGCACAGGCCCGCCGCCGGGACGGCCTCCTCCACCTCCTTCAGGGCGTTCCACTCGGTCTCGAACCGCTTTCCCGCCGAATAGGCCATCACCTCGTTCTCGATCACCTCAAAATGGGTGATCCGGCGGAGGTCCAGGAAGACGAAGCCGTCGCCGGCGCGCACGGGCACCCGTTCGGGGGCGGCCAGCAGGGGCTTGAGGTCCACCTCGTTCAGCTTCCGGACGCCGTGGGCCCTCAACCGGTCCAGGCTCTTCTCCAGGCGGTCCTCATAGACCGGCTTGAGGATGTAGTCGACGGCGGCCAGCTCGAAGGCCCGGACCGCGTGTTCGGAGAAGGCCGTCACGAAGACCGTGGGAGGAGCCTGCTTCAGCTCCGCGAAGACCTCGAGCCCGGAAAGGCGGGGCATCTGGATGTCCAGGAACAGGGCGTCCGGGGCATTGCCCTTCTTCAACCACTGGAGCAGGGAGGATCCGCTGCCGAATTCCCCCACGATCTCGCAGCCGGCCTCCCGGAGCATACGGGACAGCCGCTCCCGGGCCAGCGGCTCGTCCTCAGCGATGGCCACCTTCAATCCGCCCATGGCCGCCCAACCCCATCGAAGTATCGATGGAGATTACCGCCATTGCGCCTTCAGCGCGCCCTTCCAGCCGGAAGGACGCGGCCTCGCCATAGGCCGAAGCCAGGCGGGCTTTGAGATTCCTCAGGCCGATTCCCTTCCGGGCCTTGGGCGCGCCGAGGGGTTCCCCGGAGTTCCAGACCTCCAGGCTGAGGATGGTCCCCTGGAGGCCTCCGCGCACCCTCAGGCGGCCCCCTTCCTCGTGGGGGGCCACGCCGTGCTTGATGGCGTTCTCCACGAGGGGCTGCAGGAGGAGGGGGATCACTTCAATGCTGTCCAGGGCCTCGTCCCATTCCCACTGGAGCTCCAGCCGGTTGCCCAGGCGCATGGCTTCGATCGCCAGGTAGTTCTGCACCATGCGCCGCTCCTCGCCCAGGGAGATGGTCCCGGTCTCGGAGACGTCCAGCAGCTGGCGCAGGAGGTCGGAGAGGTTCCGCACGGTCCGGTCCGCCGCCCGCGGATCCTTCAGGATCAGTTCCGCCACGCCGTTGAGGGCGTTGAAGAGCACGTGGGGATGCAGCTGGCTCTGGAGCAGGCGGGTCCTGGCCATGCGGGCGTCCTCCTCCGCGAGCTGCTTCTTCCGTTCCTCATGCTCCCGGATGGCCACCAGGCAGCCGATGATCATCATCAGGGGCGCCGTGACGGCGACGTTGTAGGCGAGGTAGCCCTGGGGAAAGGGGCGGCCCATCCAGCGGTAGTTCAGCCAGGTGAACGCCATCTGCAGGCCGACCAGGCCCTCGATGAAGAGGAAGGCCTGGATCGACCCTCTCCGGAGAGCGGGGAGGGTGCCTTCGAAGCCGTCCCACTGCCAGGGAATCGGGGAGATCCAGGCGAAGCTCGCGAACAGGAGCACGTTGGCTCCGAAGGTGTCGTAGTAGTCGCCGGGATGGCTGAGGTGCCCGATCCAGCGGGGGGCGTCCACAGCGATGTAGAGAGCGTAGAAGAGCAGGACGGCCCAGCCGATGGCGGGCCGCTTGAGCCGGCTGAGCAGGGCGCCCCGGACTTCTCGAAAGGTCATGAGTTGCCGCCAGGCAGAGGCCATACCGCCGGGAATGTCGCCCCGCGGGGTGGGTCCGTCTCAGGTCACTCCTCGCGCCTGCAGGTGGGCCGGGTCTGGGACGTGATGGTGCCCGTCGTGCAGCCATCGGACATGCATTCCTGATCCAGCGTCACGGTCGTGCAGATGGTGGGCTTCGTGACTTCGCCGCCGGCCACATGGGCCAGGGCGCCGTGGTTCAGGACCCGGAGGGTCTCGCGGTTC
>JBGASS010000098.1:0-1497 GCA_044229555.1 Holophagaceae bacterium | reverse complement strand
GGTTCAAGACGAGTTTGACGTTCTTGCTCATGCGCCGGTCCCTTCAAATGGATGACTACAGCCGAGGATCCGGCGGGTTACTCCTGTTTACAGGTCGGGCGAGTCTTCGAGGTAATAGTGCAGCCGCCGGTCAGTTCGCAGGCGCAGGTCGCTTCCACGCAATCCTCGAACGTTTTCCAGCCGCCCGTGCAGATTGTCGGCTTGGTGACTTCCCCGCCGTTCACCTCGCCAAGGGAGCCCGCATTCAGCTTGCGGAGCGTCTCCCGGTTCAAGGTGAGCTTGGTGGCATGGCTCATGGACGTGTCCCTTCCTAAGGCGGCAACCCGATGTCGGGCAATCCTTCAGGGTAACGGATCAGGGGTCCCAGACGAGTCAAAAGTACGCCCAGGCCGGGTGTCCTGGCCTGGGCGTGCCTCAACGACATCCGGTCCTCAGCAGCCCGCGTAGGTGCTGCACTTGGTGGTGTTGCAGTAGGACTGATTCGTCAGGACCAAACATACGGTTGGCTCGGCCGTCGGTTGAACCGTCCCACCGCAGTCGTAGCCCTGGGTGTTCGGCGCGCAGTTGACGGTCGGGGGGCAGAGGTTGCACGCGCTGAAAGCGCTGTTGGCGGTGGTGCCGGCACCGACCACGTTCTGGAGCGTCCCATCGTTGAGCCGCATGAGGGTTTCCTTCTTCAGGGTGAGCTTCTTCATGGCGCTTCCTTTTCAGGGAGATTCCCGCGGTCCGCGGGGAGGGTTGACGAAGTCCAGGCCTCCGGAGAGGCGTGAGGGGGATTCCGGGGAGGGGTGGCGGGCCGCGAGGGCGCCCCGGGTCGGCCTTGGAACGGGTCGTGCCTCGGCTTGAGGACAAGGTTGGCGCGCCGGGCTCCGCCTCGCCATTCCCGCCCACCCAAACGCCCCGGCCCGGAACCGAGCGGTCGGAAAGCCGGACCGAACGGTCGCGGGGCCGGCGGATCCTTGGTCCAATGGTTCTCCCCGCCCTGGACGCTCCGTGACCCGAAACGCCTCAACCATCCGCACCATCGCCTTCGACGCCGACGACACCCTCTGGCGGCACCAGGACCTTTTCGACGGGACCCAGGCGCGTTTCGTCGACCTCCTGCGGGACTTCCATGACGAGGACTGGATCGCGGCGCGGCTCCACGACGCGGAGGTGCGCAACCTGCGGCTCTACGGCTACGGCGTGAAGGGCTTCATGCTCTCCATGGTGGAGACCGCCATCGAGCTGACGGAGGGGCGCATCGCCGGCGCCGAGATCCAGAGCATCCTCGACCTGGGCAAGGGGATGCTGGACCATCCCGTCCAGCTCATGCCCGGTGCCGCCGACGTGCTGGCGCGGCTTTCGGAGTCCTACGAGCTCATGGTCATCACCAAGGGCGACCTCTTCGACCAGGAGACCAAGGTGGCCCGGTCGGGCCTCGGCGCCCGCTTCAAGGCCGTGGAGGTGGTGAGCGAGAAGGACGCCGCGGCCTACGCGGCCATCCTCCGGCGCCAC
>JBGASS010000097.1:0-7987 GCA_044229555.1 Holophagaceae bacterium | reverse complement strand
GCCGGTCCGCCATTGTTCGTGCAGGACCCGGGGATCGGGCTGGGGGGCCTGGACGAGCAGGGGCAGGGCCAGGACCAAGGGCAGCAGGCGCATCACCATCTCCAAGAGGCCTTCAGTCTAGTCGGGGCCTGCGCGCGGCGCGGCGGGGCTGCCCCCGGGGCACAGTGTGCCTGCGGCCGCCGCGGCCCGGATTCAGGGCCCTACTTCTTCGCGAGCCAGGCCGCGAAGTCCGGGCCCGTGCGGAAGGCCCCCACCATGCGGCGCAGCTCCTTGCCGTTCTCGTCCAGGATGATGAGGGTCGGGTAGCCCTCGAGCTTGAAGCGGTCCGCCAGGGCCGTGCCTTCCGGCAGGGGCGTGCCGTCCTTGAGCTGGGCCAGGGCGCTCACGGGCACGTAGCGGGCAAGCGCGGCCTGCGCCTCGGGGGTGGGGAAGACGTTCTTCTTCAGGTGCTGGCAGGGCCCGCACCACTCCGCCCAGATGTCGAGCATGATCATCTTCTTCTCGGCCCGGGCGCGCTTCTGGGCGGAGGCGAGGCTCTCCTCCCAACGAACGCCGTGCTGGGCCATCAGGGGGGCCGCCGCCACCAACATCGCCGCCAGGATCTTCATGCTGCCTCCGGTACGGGAATGGGATGCCCCGCGGGGGTCCCCTGTTCCCGGAACTTCCAGGATACCTCGCTTCGCGGGGGACTTCGCCGGCGGAGGGTTCCCGGTGCCTCCACTACACTGGGGAAAACCCTGGAGCGCCCCATGGCCGTGCTGGACCGCGTGAAGACCTCCCTGGCCAAGGCGAAGGACAAGACCCGGGCCACCGCCACGAAGACCGGCGGCGCTGTCAAGAAGGCTCGCGCCGCGGTGAACGCCGCCCCCGCCAAGGTCCAGGCCGCCCCGGGCAAGCTCCGGCAGGCCAAGGCCTGGCACGACGAGCGGCACCGGCCCTCGGGGTTCGCCTTCGCCCTCGCGGACGCGGTGGGCATGCTGAACCCGGCTCATTGGGACGGGCTGACGGCCCCGGCCTCGGTCTACTTCAGCCGCGCCTACCTCGAGGCCCTGGAGGGCGCGGCGCCGGGCAACCTCCGCCCCCACTACGCCCTCGTCTACCGGGACGCGAAGCCCGTGGCGGCGGTGGTGGCCCAGAGCGTGGAGGTGCGCGGCGACGCCCTTCCGAAGCCCGGCCTCAAGGCCGCGGTGAAGGGGCCCCTCTCCAAGGTGAAGGACCGCATCCTCATCTGCGGCAACCTCCTCTCCTGGGGCCCCCACGGCGTGGCCTTCGCGGCGGGAGAGGACCCCGCCGACATCTGGCCGGGCGTGGCGGAAGCCCTGTACCGCCTCCGGCGGGCGGACAAGCTGCTGGGGGAGACGGGCCTCGTGTGGGTGAAGGACCTGACCCCGGAGGTGGAGGCCCACGCCGCCCCCCTGGCCCGCTTCAACTACCGGCCCTTCGAGACGGAGCCCAACATGGTCTTCGACGTGAAGCCCGGCTGGGCCACCTTCGAGGACTACCTCAAGGACCTCAAGAGCGGCTACCGCAGCTCGGTGCGCAAGGTGCGGAAGGACTTCGAGGAGGCCGGCTTCACCCTGGAGCGCCTCGACGCCGCCGGGGTGGCGGCGGCCCGGGGCGACCTCCACGCCCTCTACCACCAGGTCCACGACGGCCAGAAGTTCCGCCTGGCCAGCCTCCACGAGGACTTCCTCCCCCGCCTGGCGGCGGCCTTCGGGGACGGCTTCCGCACCCACCTGGCCCGGGACCGGGAGGGCCGGCCCGCGGGCTTCATCACCACCCTCAAGGACCAGGACGGCGCCGTGGGCTACTACATCGGCTTCGACAAGGCCGCGGCGGCGGCGGGGGCGCCCATCTACTTGCGCCTCCTGCAGCAGACGATCGAGGACGCCATCCTCCTCAAGGCGGCCTGGCTCTCCCTGGGGAGGACGGCCCTGCAGCCCAAGGCCCAGCTCGGCGCCCGTCCCGTGCCCATCACCTGCCACATCCGCCACCGCCTGCCCGCCCTGAACGCCGTGGTGCGCGCCCTTCTGAACCTCATGCCCGAGCCCGACCAGGCCCCGGAACGCAACGCGTTCAAATAGACTGGCACCCATGAACCACGACGAATTCAGAAAGCTGGGCCACGAGCTGGTGGACTGGATCGCTGCCTACCGGGAGGGCATCGAGGGCTTTCCCGTCATGAGCCCCGTGAAGCCCGGGGACATCCGCAAGGCCTTCGCCCCGGGGCCGCCCTCGAAGCCCGAAGGCCTCCAGGACATCGCCCGGGAACTGGACGCCAAGGTGCTGCCGGGCATCACCCACTGGAACCATCCCTCCTTCTTCGCCTACTTCCCCAGCAACACCAGCTACGCCTCCATCCTCGCGGACCTGGTGGCCTCGGGCCTCGGCGCCCAGGGCATGAGCTGGCAGACCTCCCCGGCGGCCACCGAAGTGGAAGAGGTGGTCATGGAGTGGCTGCGGGGCATGCTGGGCCTGTCCGCCGCCTTCACCGGCGTCATCCACGACACCGCCAGCACGGCGACGCTGTGCGCCCTGCTCTGCGCCCGGGAGCGGGCCAGCAGCTACGGCCAGAACCGCGGCGGCCTGCAGGGCACGGCGACGAAGCTGATGGTCTACGCCTCGGACCAGGGCCACAGCTCCATCGAGAAGGCGGCGCTGCTGGCGGGCTTCGGCAAGGTGCACCTGCGCCTCATCGAGACCGACGAGAACCACGGGATGCGGCTCGACCTGCTCAACGCCGCCATCCAGGAGGACATCGCCCTGGGCCGGCGGCCCTGCGCGGTGGTGGCGGCCATCGGCACGACGGGCACGACGGCGGTGGATCCGCTGAAGGGCATCGCGGAACTGGCGGCCAAGTACCGCTTCTGGCTCCACGTGGACGCGGCCCTGGCGGGCACCGCCATGGTGCTGCCGGAATGCCGCTGGATGTGGGAGGGCGTGGAGGCTGCGGATTCCATCGTCATGAACCCCCACAAGTGGATGGGCACGGGCTTCGACCTCAGCGCCTACTTCGTGAAGGATCCCCAGCACCTGGTGCGCGTCATGAGCACGAACCCCAGCTACCTGCGCACCGCCCAGGACGACGAGGTGAAGAACCTGCGGGACTGGGGCATCCCCCTGGGCCGCCGCTTCCGCGCCCTCAAGCTCTGGTTCTTCCTCAAGGACGTCGGCGTGGAAGGCCTACAGGCCCGCCTGCGCCGGGACCTCGCCAACGCCCAGTGGCTGCGGGAACAGGTGGACGAGGCGGCGGACTGGGAGCGCATGGCGCCCGTGCCCCTGCAGACCGTGTGCATCCGCCACACGCCGAAGAACATGAAGGACGAGCCGCTGCTCCGCGCCCACAACCTCGCCCTCGCCGAGCGCGTGAACAACGGCGGGCGCGCCTACCTCACGCCCTCGGTGCTGAAGGGCAAGCAGATGCTGCGGGTCAGCATCGGGGCGGAAGGGACCGAGCGGCGGCACGTGGAGGCGCTGTGGAAGCTGCTGAACGAGGCGGCGGGACGGTAGGAAACGGTGGTCCCCGGCGGCCCGGCCTGGCCCGAAACCGCATGACTCCGGCCTTGACGCTCCGCCGTCCCAGGCGCAGCCTTCCTGGCGGGAGGTGCCCATGAACCGCGCCGTCACATTCCAGCTCCTCGCCCTGCTGCTCCTGCTGCTCGCAGCCACGGCGGGCATCCAGCTGAAGCTCATCCCCGTGTTCACCGCCCTGATGGAAGGCCTCGGCCAGGCCTTCAATCCCGTGCTGCGGGGGGTCATCGGCCTGGACAGCTTCGGCTGGATCCTGGTTCCCGCCCTGCTTGGCCTCGCCGCCTGGGCCGCCCGGCGTTCCCTGAGGGGCGAACCCGGTGGGGGGAGTTGGCTGACGGCCTGCGTGCTGACGGTGGCCTGCCACCTGGTCCTGCAGTCGACGGTGCTGGTGGACCTGGCCCGTCATCTGCCCGCAGCCGCCGGCAAGGCTGCCGCGCGTCGCTGATCCGAAGGCCGATTCCGCCCCGGCCGGAATCTATCGCAGGCCGGCGCGACCCAGTACCCTCCGGGGACGGGAAGGAGGAGGGCTCCCATGACGAAGGGGCAGATTTACGGGATCGTCGTCTTCACGGCCTTCACCACCTTCCTGGCCGCGTTCCTCTATGCCGTGCTGCGGTGGACCTTGGCCGACGCGCGGCTCCGGGGGAGGCGGGGCTGGCCCCTCGCGATCCTGATGGTGGGAGTCCCGGCCCTGACCTTCCTGGCCCGGATCGTCCTCCGGCCCCATGTTCCGAAGGCCCTGGCCACCAGCCTTACCTTTGGTGTCCCCCTGGTGGCGTGGGGCGCGTGGCTCCTGCTCCGACCCCGCCCGGACAGGGCGCCGTCGGATCCCATCCTGGCGGGCCGTGAGGGCGCCTTCCCGCGGTGGATCCTGGTACTCACCCTGGTCGGTTCCGCCTACGGGATGGCCGTCGGCTGGATGGCCCAGCTCGTCGACTACCCGCTGTATCTCGCCGTTCCACCGGACCGATTCCCCGCGTACTTCAACCAGTTCAACGAGGCCATCGTCTTTCCCGTCATCGTGGCCCTGAGCTTCTGCTGGACGCTGTGCGCCGTCCTGACCTTGTGCCGCCCCCGGGCGGTGCCCCTCTGGTCGGCCTGGCTTGCCCTGGGCCTCGCGCTGCTCGGATTCATCGCATCCGCCCTCTTCGAGTTCCCCCACAACAAGCACCTGATGGAGGCCGGGTTCGACGCCGCGGCCATCCACGCCAAGATCACCGGGAACTGGTACCGCCTCGTTCCCTGGACGATCCAGACGGCCCTGCTGGCCTGGATGGTCGCCCGGGCCTTGGGGGTCCGAGGCGGGATTTCCGGACCATCCGCGGATTGAACCGGCAGCCCTTCTGCGCCGCGCAGGCAAGGGACCGGCGAGGAGGCCGCCCGGTCAAGCCAAGCCGCGGCGGCCTCCCGATCCTAGGAATGCCGGTTATCCGGGGTTTTCACACCTCGCCGAGGGCCCAGGGACGGGCCGTTCGCCTACTTCGCCTTCACCGGATCCGCCGGCCGCGCGGGCAGCTTCATGGGCTTCTCCGCCATGCGCTTCATCACTTCCGCCACGCCGCGCTCGAGCTGGAGATCCCGGCCCGCCAGCACGGACGCGGGATCGTTCTCGACCTCGATGTCCGGGCTCACGCCTTCGCCTTCGATGATCCACGCGCCGTCGGGACCGTTCGTCCCGCTCTGGGGGACGGAGACGGAGCCGCCGTCCACCAGGGGGCCCGTGTTGGAGATGCCCACGACGCCGCCCCAGGTGCGCTTGCCGATGAGGGGGCCGAGGCCGCCGACGCGGAAGTAGTGGGGGAAGATGTCGCCATCCGACGCCGAGGTCTCGCTGATCAGGGCCGCCATGGGGCCGTGCAGGACCGTGCCCGGGTAGGTGGACGGGAACTCCGACGCGTAGCCGAAGCGGGTGCCCCAGAGCTTCTTGGCGAGGCGGCCCAGGATCATCTGGCTGATGTTGCCGCCGCCGTTGGCCCGCACGTCCACCAGCAGGCCTTCCTTGCGGATCTGCGGGTAGTACCACTTGGTGAACTCGACCATGCCGTTGCCCCCCATGTCGGGGATGTGCAGGTACGCGACCTTGCCGCCCGACAGCCGGTCCACCTTCTCCTTCGAGGCGAGGACGAAGTCCAGGTAGCGCAGGGCGGCTTCGCTCTCGAGGGGCCGGTAGGTCACCTGCCGCGCGCCATCAAGGCTGGGCTTCCCGTTGAGGGTGAAGGTGACGGTGAAGGTCTTGTTCCGCAGCAGGCGGTAGGGATCGTCCCCGGCCTTCAGGTCCACGCCGTCGATGGCCAGGACGTAGTCGCCCTCGTGGGCGTCCACCCCGACCTCCGTCAGGGGGCTGCGGTACTTGGGCTCCTCGTTCTCCCCCCGGAAGATCTTGCCCAGGCGGTAGCGGCCCGCGGCCTCGTCCAGGACGAAGGTGGCCCCGGGCAGGCCCGCCTTGGCGCGCTCCGGCAGGAAGGCGTCGCCGCCGTCCACGTAGGTGTGGCCGATGTTCAGCTCGCTGATGAGTTCGGTGAGCACGTAGGTCAGGTCCGAGCGGTGGGTGACGTGCTGCAGCCAGGGCCGGTACTGCTCCCGCAGGCCCTTCCAGTCCACGCCGTGCATGTTCTTCACGTAGAAGAAGTCCCGGTAGCGGCGCCACACCTCGTCGTAGATCTGGGCCCATTCCTGCTGGGGCACGCGGTCCACCATCAGGTCCTTGGTGCTGACGGCCTTCTTGTCCTTGGCGCCGGGCTTGGCGTCCAGGAGCTGGAAGGTGGCGGCGGGGCCGCGGCCCTGGCGCACCAGCACCTTGGCGCCGTCGCCGCTGGTGGCGTAGCCCTGGACGTCGGCGATCAGCTCGCTCTCCTTGCGGGTCTTGGCCTCGTAGATCCAGAGGGCGCTCTTGGCGCCGTCCTGCCCGTAGAAGGGCGGCTCGCTGCGGACATAGAGCAGATGGCCCTTGGTGGCTTCCAGGCCGCTGAGGTTGCCCGCGGGCACATTGACGCGCACCGCGCGCGCCTCCAGGCCTTCGAAGTCGACGCGCACCACCGGGCGCTTGGCCTCGGCCTTGGCTTCGGGTTTCGAGTCGCCCTTGGCCTCCGGCGCCTCCTCCTTCGGCTCCTTGGCCGGCGTGGCCTCGTCGCTTTCCGGCGGGAGGGGATGGGCGCCGTCCCGGCGCAGCACGTAGGCGAAGATGCCCACGTTGGCGGCGCCGGCGTAGTCGAATTCCAGGTTGCTCTGGAGGGTGGCGTAGTCCCTCCGGCTCAGGACGTAGAGCAGCTTGCCCTCGGGGTCCCAGGCGGGGCTCGCCACCGTGTGCAGCTCGCCGGTGACCCGGTGGACCTGCCCCTCCGCCGCGCTCCAGACGTGCAGGCTGCGGGTGCCGTTGCCGTTGGCCAGCGTGAACGCGAGGAACTGGCCGTCGGGGCTCCAGGCCTCGTCCCGCACCTGCCCGTAGGCGTCGTCGGCGATCTGGACCACCTTGCGGTCCGCCACGGTCACGACGTAGACCTTGCCGTCCTTGTCGGAGAAGGAGAGCCGCGCGCCGTCCGGCGCCCACTCCGGCGCGTTCAGGAAGACCTTCATGTCCGTCGTGAGGGCCTGGGCCTTCCCCTTGCCCATGGCGTCGATGACGTAGAGCTGGTCCTCGCCCGAGAGGTCGGAGATGAAGGCGATGCGCCGGCCGTCGGGGCTCCAGCGGGCGTACTTGTCATGGGCGCCGGAGCTGTTGGTGAGGTTGCGGACGGGGCCCTTCTCGGTGGGCAGGGTGAAGACGTCACCCCGGGCGACCATCAGCACGCGCTCGCCCTTGGGGCTCAGGGACCAGCCCTCGATCTGGCGCTCCGCGGAGACGCGGGCCGGCCGGCTGGCGCCGCCGTCCGTGGGCACGGTGATGGCGATGCCCGTGTCCTGCGCGGAAGCGGGATCCAGGAGGCGCAGCTCGCCGTTCAGCTCGTAGACGATCTGGCGGCCGTCGGTGCTGGGCCAGCGGGCGTCCCAGGTTTTGCTGGAGGTGAGGGGCTTCACCGCGTCCGTGGCGGGATCCACCTGGTAGAGGTTGAGGGTGCCGCTGCGGTCCGAGGCGAAGCAGACCTTGCCGTTCACCCACATGGGATCCCGCTCCGTGCGCAGGCTGTGGGCGATGCGCTTCTGGTGGTTGGTGGCGAGGTCGTAGACGTAGAGGTCCTGGGCCCAGCCGCCCTGGTAGCGCTTCCAGTGGCGGAAGTCCCGGAAGAGGGGGCTGTAGGCCACGGTCTTTCCGTCCGGGCTGAAGGCGCCGGCGCCGGCCTCGGGCATGGGGAGGGGCGTGGGCAGGCCGCCCTCCAGGCCCACGGTGTAGAGGCGGCCCTTCACGCTCACGCCATTGGCCTCCCGCATGGAGCGGAAGAGGATGCGCTTGCCGTCCGGCGTCCAACCCATGACCTGGTGGTCGTAGCCGCCCCGGGGCGTCAGGGGCCCCGCCGCCGGG
>JBGASS010000096.1:0-5878 GCA_044229555.1 Holophagaceae bacterium | reverse complement strand
GTGGCCGGATGCTCCAGCTCCAGCTTCCAGGCATGCAGCCACATCTGGGGATCCGCGGCGCCGCCGTAGAGCCGGTCGCCACGGACCGGGCTCCCGAGCTGCGCCAGGTGCACGCGGATCTGGTGGGTGCGCCCGGTGGCGGGTTCCGCCACCACCCAGGCCCCCGGGGGCAGGCCTGCGGCCTCTTCGGCCGTCGCGGGCCGGAAGGCGGTGCGCGCGGCCTTCGGTTCGAGCAGGTCCCCTTCGCATCCGTAGCGGCCCGGATCCGCCCCCCGCAGGCGGCCGATGGGGAGTTCCACCACGCAGGCTTCCAAGGGCTTCGCCACTTGGGCGAGGTAGGTCTTGCGCAGGGTGTGCTCGGTGAACTGCCGCGTCAGGGAGGCATTCACGGCGGGGTCCTTGGACAGCAGCAGCAGGCCCGAGGTGCCCTGGTCCAGCCGGTGCTGCAGGAAGACCGTAGCCCCGGGCCGCTGGCGCCGCAGCAGGGCCAGCACGTCGTGGCGGTCCGAAGCCCAGGTGCCCTGGGTCGGCAGGCCCGCGGGCTTGTTCACCGCCAGCAGCCACGGATCCTCATGGACGATCTCCAGGGCGAGGTCCGGCAGGCCGCCAAGGCTTTCGTCGAAGGCCACCCGGACTTCGGTGCCGGGCTTGAGGAGCCGGCCCGCGACGCGGACCCGGGCCTTGGCCACCTGCACGCCGCCGAGCTTGAGGGCCTCCCGGGCCTTGCGGCGGCTCAGGCCCGTGCGGGCCGAGATGAGCTGGTCCAGGCGCAGGCCGCCCTCGTCGGGCGCGACGGTGAAGCTCCACTTCTGCAAGGCCATGGTTCCAGGGTAATCGGCCCCTTCGAATCCGGCCTCCCTTCCTCGCTCAAGGCCGCCCGGCCTCACAGCCTGTCCAGGCCCTCCTTCCCGATCACCGGCGCCCAGGGCAGGAGCTCGTACTGGGCGCAGCCGGTCCTCGTGCAGGGATCGCCCTCGCGGATCGCATCGAGGGCGGCGGTCCCGCCTTCGTCGGGGACCCTGAGGAGCAGGCCGCCGCCGCTCCGGGGCTCGAAGGGGCCGGAGGCGAGGAGGAGGCCCTGCTCCTGCAGGCTGCGCAGGTAGGCGCGGTGCTCGTCCACGACCTGGAGCACGTCTTCGAGGGGCTTGCGGTAGCGGAGGATGGCGAGGGCGTACATCGGAAATCCCGGAAAGGTCTGGTTCATCCTACGACGGGGCGCGGATCGCGGAGGGCCGGGGAAATCCGCGCCGGACCATTTCCTTAATCCCTTCATGTGAATACTCTCGGAGGGCCGGACCCACCCATCCCATGCTCGACCTCCTGAAGCGGCTCCCTGGCAGGCTTCCCTCCTGGGCGGGACTTGGCGCGGGGCTGCTGCTGGCGGCGGCGCTGCACGGGCAGACCCTCGCCTTCCGGCGCTTCGATGGCCGGGACGGCCTGCCCCAGAGCCAGGTGCGCGTCCTCCTGGAGGACCGGCAGGGCTTCCTCTGGGTGGGCACCCACGGCGGCGTGGCCCGCCTGGGCGCCTCCGGCTTCAAATCCTTCGGCATCGCCCAGGGCCTCGGCGTGGGCCGGGTGCGCAGCCTCCTCCAGGACGCCAGCGGCGCGATCTGGGTGGCCCAGTCCGACGCGGGCCTCACCCGCATCGAAGGCAGCCAGGTCCGCACCTTCACCGACGCGGACGGGATGGGCGACAAGAACTGCTATGCCCTCGCCCAGGAACCTTCCGGCGCCGTGCTGGTGGGCACCAGCGACGGCCTCCGCCGCTGGGATGGCCGCGCCTTCCAGCGGGTGGATCTGGGGCCCTGGGGCCGGGAACCGGTCTACGCCATGGTCCGCTCAGGGCCGGGAGTCTGGCTGGGCGGCCGCAAGGGCCTCGTCGGCTACTGGGATGGCCGGACGCTGCGGGAGGACCGCTTGCCGGCGGCGCCGCAGGATGTCTGGAAGCTCCTGGTGGATCCCGGTCAGAAGGTGTGGGCGCTCACGCGGCCAGGGCTGTTCCGCCGGGAGGCGGACGGATGGGTTTCCGTCCCCCTGGAAGGCGTGAAGGGGGTTCCGAAGCTCCAGGACCTGAGCTTCGACCGGGACGGCGGCCTCACGGTGAGCCTCGGGTCCGGTGGCCTCTACCTGCGCCCGGCGCAAGGGGCTGCCCGCATCCTCACCCACGAGGACGGACTGCCGGAGGAGCAGGTCAACATCGGCTACCGGGACCGCAACGGGATCCTCTGGGTGGGGACCGACGGGGAGGGCCTGCACGCCCTGGTGCTGCCGACGCTCCGGTCCCTGAAGGGCCTCGGCGCCTTCGAGCTGGGCGCGGTGCTCGCCATGGAGCCGCGGCCCGGGGGCGGCATCCTCCTGGGCACCAGCCGCGGCCTCTTCCTCTTCGAGGAAGGCAAGGGCATCACCACGAAATGGACGATGAAGGACGGGCTCCCGGACAACGAGGTCTGGTGCATCACGCCGGACGGGGCCGGCGGCGTGTGGCTGGGCACCGCCAAGGGGCTGGCCCGGTGGCGGAACGGCCGGGTCACGCCGGGGAGGCTGCTGGGGGACGCGCGGGTCTATGAAGTCATCCAGTGGCGGGGGCGCAACCTGGTGGGCACGGAGCTCGGCCTCTCGGAGCTGGACGCCTCCGGATCTCCCGGCCGCGCCTTCAACCTGCCCACGGCGGCGGGCATCAGCGACGCCTACGTCCTGCTGGCGGAGACGGAGGGCGTGCTGGTGGGCAGCTCCAAGGGGCTGTACCGCTTCGATGGCGCCGCGCTGCTCCGCATCTTCCCGGACGCGCCCTTCAAGGACACCCGGGTGGTGGCCCTGCACCGGGACCGGAAAGGCGCCCTCTGCGTCGGCACGGTGCAGGGCTTTTACCGCCAGGCCGCCGGGGGCTGGGCCTTCACCGGCGTCGACCAGGGCCTTCCCGACGCCCACATCTACTTCATCGGCGACGGGGGCGAGGACCGCCTGATGCTGGGCCACGGCAAGGGCGTGACCGTGCTGGAGCCTTCGGGAAGGCTCCTGCACCTCAACCAGGGCCTGGGCCTCCTCTCGGACGAAACGAACCAGGGCGCGGCGCGCCTCGACGACCGGGGCCGGCTCTGGTTCGGAATGATCAACGGCCTTTGCATCCTGGACACCCGGGAGCCCCTGCGGATGCCGGAGCTGCCGGCGCCCCAGGTCCTGGAGGTGCTCTGGCCCCGGGGCCGCGCCCTCCTCCCCCGGTCCCTGGACCTGCCGCCCCGCCCGGACTTCATCGAATTCGACTTCGAAGTGGGCCTGCCGGTCACCAGCCGTCCGCCCCTCTACGAAGTCCGCATGGAGGGGCTTTCCGACGAATGGCAGCGCACCGGCGAGGTGCACAGCATGCGCTTCGGCCGGCTCAACGCCGGGACCTACGCCTTCCGCGTCCGGGCGAGCCTGGACGGCCTCCATTGGGTCGAGGGCCAGCCCATCGGGCTGCGGGTGAGGCCGACCTGGCACGAGCATCCCGCGGGCCGGGCCGCCCTGGCCCTCTTGGGCGTCGTGGGCGTGCTGGCCCTGGTCCAGTGGCGCACCCTGCGGCTGAAGGCGGGCGGCCCGGATCCTGGAGTCCCGGGTGGAGGGCGCACCCGCTCCCTGGATCAGCGCAACCGGGAGCTGGAGGCGGCCCACGCCCAGGTGAAGGAGGCCCTGAACGCGAAGGTCGCCTTCACCCGCATGGTGATCCACGACCTGCGCTCCCCCATCACCACCATGAACCTGCTGTCGGACCAGATGAGCCAGGAGGCCCAGGACCGCGGAGAGGCTCCGGCCCACCAGCTCGAGCTGATGGGCCGGGAGGCCGCCCGCCTGGAAGGCCTGCTGCGCCGCCTCCTGGACCAGTCCCGCAGCGAAGCGGTGGACCAGACCCTGCACATGGTGCCCTCCGATCCCCGCAAGCTGGTGGACGGGATGGAGGAGGGCCTGCGCCTCAAGGCCGAAGGCGCGGGCTGGCCTTCGCGTGGGAAGTGCAACCCACGGAGGGCCGGGTGTTGGCGGACGCCCTCGCGATCCAGCAGGTGCTCCTCAACCTCTTCGGCAACGCCCTGAAGGTGACAGGCCCCGGGGGCGCCGTGGGTGTGCGCTCCCGCCAGGACGGGGGCGGCTGATCCTGGAAATCTGGGATACGGGGCGGGGCCTCGACCCGGAGCAGGTCGAGCGCATCTTCCGTCCCTTCACCCAGGTGGAGATCACCGACGTGGCCAGGGCTGGGGCCTCGGCCTGAGCATCGTGAAGGCCCTGCTGGACGCCCACGGCGCCCGCATCGAAGTGGACAGCGCGCCGCGGCAGGGCACGACCTTCCGTCTTTGGTTCCCGTTGGTGGAGGAAGGGGGTGAGGGTCGGGCCCGTCCCGTCGGCGGCGGGCGCGTTCCGGGAGTTTTCCTCTCTGCTTCAACGGTCAAGGTCAACGGCAATCTCCTTTGACCTTGAAGTTGACTATGACCTTGGAAGGGTGCCCTTTCTTGTCGTGATCCGCTCTTTGGATCACGACAAGGAAGGGCGCAACGCGAGCGGAGCGAGCCAAGGGGGAGTGGGTCGACAGCCTGATGGAACCTTGGTGGCCATAGAAAGGTTTTGGATCGTCCCCAAGAAAATCCCGACTGGGTCCTTCGGCCCAGCCTTCCGCACGTCCCGTCCTGGCTCGCTGCGCTCGCGTTGCGCCCTTGTTCGGGGGTGATCCAGAAAAGCGGATCACCCCGAACAAGGGCACCTTTTGAAGGTCAAAGGCAAGGTCAACGGACCGGTCAAAGGCAAGGTCAACAACCAGGCCAACGACGGAGGCGTCAATCCCGCACGATCCGGGTGCCCAGGGTATCCCGGATCGCCGTGGTTTCCTCCTCCGCCGTCGTGATGAGCACCTCCTGCCCGCGCCGGCCTCCAGGAAGCCCAGGGCGCTGATCTTGGGTCCCATGGAGCCCGGCGGGAACTGCCGTCCTTCAGGTGCCGCGCCGCCTCGGCGGCGCGCAGGCCTCCACCCAGCGCTGGGTGGGCTTGCCGAAATCCAAAGCCACCTTGGGCACGCCGGTGAGGATGATGTAGCGCTGGGCGCCGAGCTGGGCTGCGAGCAGGGCGCTGAGGCGGTCCTTGTCGATGACGGCCTCCACGCCCACGAGGTGGCCGACGCGTCGCGGATCACCGGATGCCGCCGCCGCGACTTCCCGCGGCTCATCCGCCGGGAATGGCGCCTGGTGCTGCTCTCCAGCCTCCTGCTCTACGGCCCCTACGCCGGGATGAGCCTCTGGGTGCGCCACCGCCCCGAGGCCGCCTACCTGGTGATGGATCCCAGCCAGCTCGCCCGCTTCGAGGACATGTACCGGCCGGACCATGAGAGCGTCGGCCCCGAGCGGGAGGCGGATACGGACGTGGCGATGTTCGGGTTCTACATCCGCAACAACATCGGCCTCGACTTCCGGTGCTTCGCCTGGGGCCTCTTCCTGGGCCTGGGCACCATGCTCTTCCTGGTCTTCAACGGCCTCACCTTCGGCACCGTGGAGGCCCACCTCGTGAACGCGGGGCTCGCGCGGACCTTCTACGGCTTCGTGGCGGGCCACAGCGCCCTGGAGCTGACCGGCGCCGTGTTCGCCGGCGTCGCCGGCATGAAGCTGGGCTTCGCCCTCCTCGCGCCGGGCCGCCGCAGCCGCCTCGAAGCCCTGAAGGAAGCCGCCAAGGTCTCCGTGCGCATCATGTACGGCACCGCCGCCATGACGCTGGTGGCGGCCTTCGTGGAGGCCTTCTGGTCTTCCAACGCCACGCTCCCCTTTCCCCTGAAGATCGCTTTCGGCGCCTTCATGGCGCTGGTGGTGGCGGGGTATTTCATCTTCATGGGCCGGTCCTTCCGCCACGGAGGCGCCGGTGAAGGTTG
>JBGASS010000095.1:0-8238 GCA_044229555.1 Holophagaceae bacterium | reverse complement strand
GGGGTGGACTTCAAGCTGAATCCCGGCGAGGGCGCCTTCTACGGCCCCAAGATCGAATTCCAGGTGCTGGACGCGCTGAAGCGCCCCTGGCAGCTGGGCACGCTGCAGATGGACTCCATGCTCCCGGAGCGCTTCGACCTGAACTACACGAAGGCCGATGGCACCGAGGGCCGCCCCGTCATGCTGCATCGGGCCATCCTGGGCAGCCTCGAACGCTTCATGGGCATCCTCGTGGAGCACTGCGCCGGCGCCTTCCCGGCCTGGCTCGCGCCGGTGCAGGTCGCCGTCCTGCCCATCACGGACCGAGTGAACGCCCATGCCGAGGTCGTCCAGGCGCAGCTCCTGGCCCGGGGCGTCCGGGTCCACCTGGACGAACGCAACGAGAAAGGTCAACGCCAAGATCCGGGACGCCCAGCTCAGAAGGTCCCCTACATGCTCGTTCTCGGGGACCGGGAGGCCGAGGCCGGCACGGTTTCCGTGCGCCACCGCTCCAGGGGCGACCTCGGCGTCCAGCCCCTCCGGAGCCTTCATGGAAGCCCTTTCCGCCGACGATCTCAACGCCGTTCCCGCTAAAAATCACTGCTTGGTCCCGGGCAACCCGCCTGATACCCTGAATGTCCTGCTTTTTCACGGAGGGTTGCCATTCGGTCCCAAGAAACGCGCATCAACGACGGCATCCGCGTGCCGGAAGTCCGAGTCATCGATGAGGACGGAACGCAGCTCGGCGTGATGACGCCCCACCAGGCGATCCGCATCGCCGAGGAAAAGGGGTTCGATCTTGTGAAAGTCTCCCCGACCGCCCAGCCGCCCGTGTGCAGGATCATGGATTACGGCAAGTACAAGTTCATGGAAGCCAAGCGCGAACACGCCGCCCGCGCGAAACAGAAGAACATCGTGATCAAGGAAGTGAAGTTCAGGCCGCGCACCGACGATCACGATTTCGATTTCAAGGTCAAACACATCCTGCGGTTCCTCGAGGAGGGCGACAAGGTCAAGGTGGTGGTGATGTTCCGCGGACGGGAAGTCGTCCACCGCGACATCGGGTTCAGGATCTTCGAGGACGTGTTCGCGCGGATCGGGGACAAGGCGGTGATCGAGAAGCCCGCCGGAATCGATGGCCGCGACATGCACGCCATCCTCGCCCCCAAGCCCGTCGAAGCCAAGGTCGCCCCCAAGAAGCCCAAAGCCCCGAAGTCCGAAACACCCAGTCCCGAAACCCAGCAAGCCCCCGTTACACCGTAAAGCACGAGAGGTCTCCGATGCCCAAGCTCAAGACTCACAAGGGTGCGCAGAAGCGCTTCAAGAAGACCGGCACCGGCAAGTTCAAGCGCGGGTGCTCGCACCAGCGCCACATCCTCACCCACAAGTCCAGCAAGCGGAAGCGCCAGCTCGACATGGGCAGGATGGTCAGCAAGGCCGATTCAAGGCCGTGGCCGGGATGCTGCCCTACGCCTGATCCTCTCGGGGTTTCCGCGCTGCGCGCACGCACACCCCGGTTCTCCGCGGGCTGAGCCCGCGTCGAACCCCTCCTCAGTAACCGGCGGATGATTCCGCCCCCGACGTGGCTTAAAACCGGCAGGTTGCCACCAGGAAAGGAAGAACGATGACTCGTGTAAAACGCGGTTTCAAGCGGGTGCAGCGGCGCAAGCGGATGCTGAAGTTCGCCAAGGGCTTCTACGGCGCCAAGTCCCGCCTCTACCGTTCGGCCAAGGAGGCCGTCGAGAAGGCCCTCGCCTACGCGTACCGCGGCCGCAAGGAGCGCAAGCGCGACTTCCGCCGCCTCTGGATCGTGCGCATCAGCGCCGCCTGCGTCATGAACGGGATGAGCTACTCCAAGTTCATGGGCGGCCTCAAGAAGGCCGGCGTGACGCTCGACCGCAAGGTCCTCGCCGACCTCGCCGTCCGCAATCCCGAAGCGTTTAGCAAGCTCGTGGCCACGGCCAAGGGCTGATCGCGACACTCCCAGCTTCATCGCGAATGACCCGAAAGGCCGCGCAAGCGGCCTTTCCATGTTTCAGGGAAGACCATGGACGCACTGGACCTGAGCCTGCTGCCCGCCGACATCGCCGAAGCCTCGCGAGCCTTCGAGGCCGAGCTCGCCGCCTGCGGGAGCCTGGATGCGCTGATGCGCCTCAAGGGCGCCTTCACCGGCCGGGAGCACAGCCACGCGGCGCGTCTCATGGAGGCCCTCAAGGCCGCGCCCAAGGAGCGGAAGCGCGAGCTCGGCGCCCTGGCCAACACCCTCAAGACCCGCTGGGAGGACGCCCTCCGGGTGCGCCAGGAGGCCCTGGAGGCCGACCGGAAGCGCCTCGCCGAACAGGCTTCTCGCATGGATCCCGATCTCCCGCCGCCCATGCCGATGCGGGGTGCCCTGCATCCCCTCCAGCGGCTCCAGGACCGGCTGGTGGACATCTTCGCGGCCCTCGGCTTTCACGTGGAGGAGGGCCCGGAGATCGAGACCGAGGCCCACAACTTCGACGGCCTGAACATCCCCGGCGACCATCCCGCCCGCGGAAGCTCCGACACCTTCTACCTCGAACGGCATCCCGAGCTGCTCCTGCGAACGCACACGAGCCCGGTGCAGGTGCGCGTCCTGCGCCGCCTGGCCCCGGAACTGGAGGCCCACGGCGGCATTCGCTTCGTGGCGCCGGGGCGGGTCTACCGCAAGGACGACATCGATCCCACCCATTCGCCCATGTTCCACCAGGTGGAGGGCATGCTCGTGGGCCGGGGCATCGGCATGCACCACCTGAAGGGGACGCTGGAGTACGCGATGCGCGCGCTCTTCGGGCCGGACACGGAGATCCGGCTGCGTCCGAGCTACTTCCCCTTCGTGGAGCCCGGCGCGGAACTGGACGTGAGCTGCCCCCTCTGCGGGGGGAAGGGCTGCCGGGTGTGCAAGGGCAGCGGCTGGGTGGAGCTGCTGGGCGCCGGCCTCATCCACCCCAACGTGCTGCGCTATGCCGGCATCGATCCCGGGATCTGGAGCGGCTTCGCCTTTGGCCTCGGGGTCGAGCGCACCGCGATGATGGTGAGCCAGACGCCCGATCTCCGGCTCTTTTTCGAGAACGACCAGCGCTTCATCCGCCAGATGGGAGGGCTCGACTGATGCTCATCGACCTCAAGACCCTCGCCGGCCTCCTGCCCGCCAGCGAGGGCCTCAGCCCCCTGCAGATCTGCGAGCACGCCGCCGCCCTGGGCTTCCCCGTGGACGGGCAGGAAACGGTGGAGGACGCGGTGGTCCTGGACATCGACGTGACCGCCAACCGCGGCGACGTTATGAGCCACCGGGGCTTCGCGCGGGACCTGGCGGCGAAGCTCGGCGCCGGGCTGGCGGCCGCGACCCCCGCGGGCCTCGAGGAAGGTCCGGCCAAGGTGGAAGTCGTGCTGGAGGCGAAGGAATGTCCCATCTACGCCACGGCCCTGCTCACCCTCGGGACGGGGGCGACGCCGGACTCCGTGCGGCGCTTCCTCGCCCGCATGGGGGCCGCCGCCAAGGGCCTGCCGGCCGTGGACGCCAGCAACGAGCTGCTGCACCTCCATGGCCATCCCACTCACGCCTTCGACGCCGACAAGCTGAAGGGAGCCCTCCGCGTCCGCTGGGCGAAGCCCGGCGAGAAGCTGGTCACCCTCGACGGCGTCGAGCGCGCCCTCGGCTCCGGGGATCTCCTCATCGCCGACGATTCGGGGCCCGTGGCCCTCGCGGGGGTCATGGGCGGCGACCCCACGAAGGTCACCGAAACCACCCGGCGGGTGCTGCTGGAATCCGCCTACTTCGATCCGAAGACCGTGCGTCTCATGGCCCGCCGCCACAACCTGCACACGGACGCGAGCCACCGCTTCGGCCGCGGCGCGGATCCGCGCATGCCGCGGATCGCCCGGGACCTCCTGGCCGAGCGCCTCCAGGCCTGGGCCGGCGCGACCCTTGAAGGGGCCTGGGCCGCCGGAGCCGAGCCCGCGCCCGCGGCCTCGATCTCCGTGCCCCTCGGCCTCATCGGCCGCGTCGCCGGCGCGCCCGTCGCCTTCGCCGCCGCCGCGGCCCCGCTGCGGGCTCTGGGATGCGCTGTGGAGGAGACCGGCGAGGAGTCCGGGGCGGTCCTGCGGGTGGCGCCGCCCACCTGGCGCCACGACCTCGCCATTCCGGAAGACATCGCCGAGGAGGTGCTGCGCCTCGGCGGCTACGCCCGCATCGCCTCCGTCCTGCCGCCCCTGGACGCGCCCCCCCGGACCACGCTCACCGCCTACGGCTTCCGGCGCAAGCTGGCCTCCCGGCTGGCCCACGCGGGCTTCCACCAGACCGTCACCTACGGGTTCCTGAGCCCGGAAGCGGACGGGGAGGCCGCTTCGGCGCCGGAGGGCCGCACCCTGGCCAATCCGCTGGGCCGGGAATATTCGGTGATGCGGGGCTCCCTCCTGCCCTCCCTGCGGCAGGCGGCGGAGGCCAACCAGCGCCGGGGAGCGAAGGAGGTGCGCCTCTTCGAGATCGCCACGGTCTTCGAGTCCTCGCCGGACGGCCCGGTGGAGTCCCTCTGCGTGGCCCTCGTCTGGGGGGGCGTGCGGGGCGGCGAAGACTACCTCACCCCGGCCCGGCCGGTCCAGCCGGCGGACCTCGCCGGCGTGGCGAAGGACCTGGGCTTCCCCCACGAAGCCATTGCCGTCCGCCGCCTGGAGGGAGAGCTGTGGGGCGTCGAGCTGCCCCTCGATGTCCTCACCTGGCCGAGCGAGCGCTGCATCCCGGCCTTCCAGCCCTTCAGCCGCCATCCCATGGTGGAGCGGGACCTCAGCCTCCTCGTGCCAACGGACCTGTCCTACCGGTCCTTGCGCGAAGCGGTGATCCGGTCGCTCGGCCTCGACGGCACCCCTCCAAGGCTGGATTGCGTGGACGCGTCTTCCGCCACCGGAGCCTGCCGGCGGGCGCGCCGGGGGCCTGGCTCCTGCGATTTGCCTTCCAGGCGGACCGCACCCTGACGGGGGATGAAGTGGACACGTGGATGGAGGCGGCCCTGGCCGCCGCCAAGGCCCTCGGCGCCGAGCTGAGGTCCTAGGGGAGCGGCTCCAGGGTTAGACTGGTGCCGAACCACCAAGGGCGTCCATGGAACTCCTTCAGCAGCTCGAGACCCGGCTCCAGGCCAAGGTGCAGACCCTCATGCAGCAGCGGTCCCAGCTGCAGGCGGAGCTGCAGGCCCTCAAGGACCAGATGGCGCCCGCCCAGGCGGAGCTGGCGTCCCTGCGCCAGGAGCGGGACGAGACCCGGACCCAGGTGGAAGCCATCCTGAAGATGCTGGAGGAGCTGGTTTGAGCTTCGGTCCCCACGATCCGACCCGGAAGCTCGGCGGCATCCCCGTCGAGATCCTGGGGCAGGTCCACCGCCTCCACAGCGAGGCCGACCCCGAGCTGCTGGCGAAATCAATCGCACGATTGGAACGGACCTTCCGGGACATGGAGGCCGCCTTTGAACTAAAATGGGGACGCACCTCGAAGGGCCTGGACTCGTCCACTTGGCTCCTGCTCGGTGCCCTGAACCTGGCGCATCAAGCCGAGCGCCTGGAACTTGAAGCCAATCGCCATACCCAGAACCTGGAACTGACCCTATCTTTGCTGAACGATGACGTTCCAGACGAGTTGCCCGCCCCTTCCGGTTCCCCCCAGGGACTCTTCAGCGGCGGTCCCACCTAATCCCTGCGAGGCCCGTGATAATGGCCAAGCGCTTGTTCCGTATTGCCTTATGGGAAACCTTAGCCCAGCCGTGTGCGCGCCGCGCGTCGGAGTGCCTGACGTTGGGAGCCCCGCAAGGGGTGCCTGGTTACCCCCCTACTTGCTAGGGAACTCGGCAAGCCTCCACGGCTGAGCGGGGATTTTCATTTCTGGGTCATGACGTGCGGCTCCACCCCCTTGGAGTCACGCCATGAATGCATTGCAGATCGTCCTCATCGTCCTCGTCGCCCTGCTGGGCGGCGCGGCGGCCTTCCTGGGCCTCTCCCTCTCGAAGTCGAAGAAGGAGGTGGAGGCCACCACCGACGCCCGGGCCAAGGCCGAGGCCGAGGCCAAGGAAATCCGGGACCGGGCCCGCAAGGAAGCCGATGCGGAGGTCGCCTCCGGAAAGGACCGCGCCCGCCGGGAAGCCGAGGCCCTGCTGAAGGAAGCGGAGCTCAAGGCCAAGGAACAGTCCCTGGCGGCCCGCCAGGATGCCGAGAAGGCCCTGAAGGAACGCGTCTCCACCCTCGAGAAGCAGGAGCAGCGGCTCCAGTCGAAGGAGGAGAACCTCGACAAGAAGACCCAGTCCATCGACTCCAAGGCCAAGGACATCGAGAAGCTGGAGGAGAAGCGAAAGGCCCAGATCGAGAAGCTCGAGGGCCGGGAGGCCGAACTCAAGGCCGCCGTGGAGGAGCAGGCGCGGAAGCTGGAGGAGGTCGCCGGCCTCACCCGCGAGGACGCCCGCAAGGAGCTCACGGAGCAGCTGGAGTACAGCGCCAAGATGGACGCCGCCAAGCTGGTGCGCCGCATCGAGGACGAAGCCCTGGAAGAAGGCATGAAGAAGGCCCGCTGGACCATCGGCGCGGCCATCCAGCGGGTGGCCTCCGACGTGGTCTGCGAGACCGCCGTCAGCTCGGTGCAACTGCCCAGCGACGACCTCAAGGGGCGCATCATCGGCCGCGAGGGCCGGAACATCCGGGCCATCGAGAAGGCCACGGGCTGTGACCTCATCGTGGACGAGACGCCGGAGGCCATCGTGGTATCGAGCTTCGATCCGATCCGCCGCGAAGTCGCGCGCCAGGCCATCCTCAAGCTCCTGGCCGACGGCCGCATCCACCCCGCCCGCATCGAGGAGGTCGTCGAGAAGGTGAAGGTGGACATGGACCAGCACCTCAAGGAGGTCGGCGAGGCCGCCGCCATCGAGCTGGGCTTCCCGGACGTGCACCCCAAGCTCCACAAGCTCATCGGCCGCCTCAAGTACCGCCACTCCTACGGCCAGAACGTGCTGGACCACACCAAGGAGGTCGCCCACATCGCCGAGTACATGGCTGGCGAGCTGGGCCTGGACCCGAAGGTCGCCAAGCGCGCGGGGCTCTTCCACGACATCGGCAAGGCCATCGACCGGGAGGTCGAAGGCACCCACATCGAGATCGGCATGGAGCTCCTGAAGCGCTTCGGGGAGAAGGAGGAGGTCATCCACGCCATGAGCTGCCACCACGGCGACTTCGAGCCCCGCACCGTGGAGGCCATGCTCATCACCGCCGCCGACGCGCTGAGCGCCGCGCGGCCCGGCGCGCGCCGCGAGATGATGGAGACCTACGTCAAGCGCCTCGAGCAACTGGAGGGGATCGCGAACAGCTACAAGGGCGTGCAGAAGAGCTTCGCCATGCAGGCCGGCCGCGAGATCCGCATCATGGTGGACGCGGGGCAGGTGAACGACGACCAGGCCTTCTGGATCGCCAAGGACGTGACCAAGCGCATCGAGAGCGAGATGCAGTACCCTGGGCAGATCAAAGTCACCGTCATGCGCGAGACCCGGGCCGTGGAGTACGCCCGCTAGCCCCCAAGGCCTCGCTGGCCCACCCCTCCGGCCCGCCCTCCGGCCCAGCTCAATCCCCCATGGCCGCCACGAACCAACCCAGCATCGAGGAGATCTACGCGGAGAGCCCGTCCATCAACCTCGTGGTGATGGACGAGCAGGGCACCATCGTCTTCGCGAACCGGTGTTTCCATGGGACTGCGGGCCTGGCCCACGGCGAGGCCCTCGGCCGCTGGTTTCCCGGCCTCCTCCACGACTTGCCGGATCCGGCGCGCAGGGACTGGCTGGCCCTGCGGCTGCGGAGCCCCAAGGGCCTCACCGCGGAGGATGCCTGGACCCGGCCGGACCGCACGGTGGTGCCCGTACGCCAGACCTGCATCCCCGTCGACACGCCCGGGGGCCGGCGGCTCTACTGCTGGGGTCGGGACATCAGCGAGGAGCGGTTCATTTCCAGCCGCGCGGCGGAGACCTCCTTCCAGAACCGGGTCCTCGCCGAAGGCATCCTCGCCCTGAGCCTCTGCCAGACGGAAGAGGAGCTCATGCAAGTGCTCATCGGCCGCGCGGCCGCCATCCTCGACTGCCCCAACTGGACCGTCGGCCGGGTCCTGCCCGGGGAACCGCCCCGGGAGGTGGAACTCCTGGCCTACACCCCGGCCCTCCACGCGAGGTTCCTCGATTCCATCCAGGGCATGCACCTGCCCATCCTCGACTCCCCCTTCAGCCGG
>JBGASS010000094.1:0-7986 GCA_044229555.1 Holophagaceae bacterium | reverse complement strand
CGGAGCCGAGGAGCTGGCCGATCTGCCGGAACAGTTGATGCTCCACCCGCCCCTGGACGGGGTGCTCGCGCGGCCGGAGATCTGGAGGCCCTATGCCGATCGGCTCGTGGTCTGGGGCATGAAGACGCCCGCCGCCGCCAAGGCCCTGCCCTTCGAGCCGGCGGTGCTGATCGTGGACGGGATCTAATTGGCGGCCGCTTTCATCCGTTCCCGCAGCCGGCCCAGCCACACCGCCGTCCCCAGCCAGCCCGCGGACACCGCCATCCCCACGGCGCCCACGGGCACGGCGAGGAGGGCCAGCAGGGTGGGCGTCCAGACCCCCAGCACGTCGCCGCCGCGGTAGACGAAGGTGTCGATGAAGGGCTTGGATTTGTACTTCTCGTCGGCGCCCAGCGGGATGAAGAGGATCTCCCGTGCAGGCCGGTCCACGGCGTAGTGGAGGCCGCGCCGGGAGACCTGCACCGCGGCGAGCACGGCGAAGGTGGGCAGGGCCCAGAGGCCGCCGAGGCTCAGGAGGGTCAGGATGGGCAGGACGCAGAGGGTCGCGCGGAGGCCGAGGCCGCTGAGGATGCGTCCGGAGAGCAGCACCTGGAGGCCGAGGGTGAGGACGTTGGCCCAGGTGTCCAGGCGGGCGAAGGCGGCGGTGCGCGCGGCCTGGCCCTGGAAGGTCTGCTCCACGATGCGGCCCTGGAGCAGGTACAGGAGGGTCGAGGTGAGGGTGTAGAGGAGGATGTAGAGGCAGATGGCCTGGAGGTAGCGGGAGGTGGCCACCAGGCGCAGGCCCTCCAGGATCCCGGGGCCGGGTTCCGGGGTGGCGGGCTTGAGGTCCACCTTGGAGGCCCGGGCGGCGAGGCCCTTCATGCAGAAGACCGCGGCCTCCAGGAAGGCAATGGCGAGGAGCAGGAGGGTCGGGGAGTCGGCGTGGACGTGGAGCCCTCCCAGGGCGAAGCCTTCGCTCAGCTTGGCGGTGAGGCTGGCCCCGGCGATGGCGCCCAGGGTCCCGCCCATGGCGATGAGACCGAAGAGGCGCTTGCCGATCTCCTCCGTCAGCAGGTCGTCCAGGAGGCTCCAGAACACGGAGACCACGAAGAGGTTGAAGACGCTGAGCCAGACGTAGAAGGCGTAGCCCGCCCAGGTCCCACCGTGGCCCGGCAGGAAGCGGAAGGCCAGCCAGAAGACGAGGATGGTGGCCGCGAAGGCGTGGTAGGTGAGGGGGATGAAGCGGCGGCGGGGGATCCGCGACACCAGGGCCGCGTAGAGGGGGTTGGCCAGGAGCATGGCGGCCATGGTCCCGGTCATGAGCCAGGGCAGCTTGTCGGCCCCCTTGGCGATGCCGAAGGCCTCCCGCATGGGCCGCAGGAGGTAGTAGCTCATGAAGAGGAAGAAGAAGTAGGCCGCGGCCCAGTACAGGATGCGGGTCTCCCCCTTGCGCACCATGGCGAGGCGCCGGAGCAGGTTGGGCGGGGGATCGGGCATGGCGCCTTGGGGGACGGAACGGCTTGCGGATTCGGGAGCGCCTTGTATATTGCCTTACGAGGTATTCCCCGTCATCCAAAATCCGGAGGCACCCATGGGCCAGACCCGCCGCACCTTCCTGCAAGCTTCCGCGGCCGCCGCCACGGCCCTGGCCCTGAACCCCGCCCTCGCCGTGGACGAGGCCGCCAAGGGGAAGGCCAAGGGCAAGTCCCTGCGCATCCTCATCCTGGGGGGCACGGGCTTCCTCGGCCCCGCCACCGTGGACGCGGCCCTCGCCCGGGGCCACGAGGTCACCATCTTCCACCGGGGCAAGACCCGGCCCGGCATGTTCAAGGGCAAGGTCACGGAGCTCAACGGCGACCGCGACCCCAAGAAGGATCCCGGCCTGAAGGCCCTGGAGGCCGGCACCTGGGACGCCGTCATCGACAACAGCGGCTACTACCCCCGCATGGTGAAGGCCTCGGCGGAGCTGCTGGCCTCCCGGGCGGGCCAGTACGTCTACATCTCCAGCATCAGCTGCTACAAGGAGCCGAGCCCCATGAACGGGGACGAAAGCTCCCCCCTGGCGGTGCTGGCGGATCCCACGGTGGAGACCATGGGCAAGGAGTTTGCGAACTACGGCGGCCTCAAGGCCCTCTGCGAGCAGGCCGCCGAGGCCGCCATGCCGGGGCGGGTGAGCGTGGTGCGCCCGGGCTTCATCGTGGGCCCCGATGATCCTTCAGGCCGCTTCACCTACTGGCCCGTGAGGGCGGACAAGGGGGGCGAGATGGCCATCCCCGGCGATCCCTCCGATCCCATCCAGATCATCGACGTCCGCGACCTGGGGGCGTGGCTGGTGCGCCTGTGCGAGACGAAGGCCTTCGGGGCCTTCAACGCCTGCGGCCCGGCGCAGAAGCTGCCCTGGGGCGACCTGGTGGCGGCCTGCCAGCTGGCCGCGTCGAAGAAGCCCACCCTCACCTGGATCCCGGCCTCCTTCATGACCCAGCAGAAGGAGGTGGAGTTCGCCATCTGGGCCCCCTTCGAGGGCGACACCAAGGGCTTCCACACCTGGAAGAACGACCGGGCCATCAAGGCCGGCCTGCGCTTCCGGCCGGCCCTCGAGACCGTGAAGGACACCCTGGCCTGGTTCAAGACCCAGGAGGGCGTCGAGAAGGGCCGCACCAAGCTGGCGGGACCCACCGCGGAGCAGGAGGCCAAGCTCATCGCTGACTTCAAGGCCAGCCTCAAGCCCAAGGCCGGCTGAGGACCTTGTGACTGGGTGAGGAAGGGGCTCCGTGGTGAAATGGACGTTTCGCCCCTGGAGCCCCGTCCATGCTCACCCAGCCCCACTTCCTCTCCATCGCCGACTACTCCGCCCGGGAGCTGCGCGTCCTGCTGGATACGGCGGACGACCTGAAGCGCCATCCCAAGGCCTACCGGGACGCGCTGCAGGGCAAGGTGCTGGCGATGATCTTCGAGAAGAGCTCCACCCGCACCCGCGTCAGCTTCGAGACGGGCATCTTCCAGATGGGCGGCATCGGCCAGTTCCTCTCCAGCCGCGATATCCAGATCGGCCGGGGCGAGCCCATCTACGACACGGCGGCCGTGCTGTCCCGCTTCGTGGACGGCATCATGGCCCGCACCTTCGCCCACCAGACGGTGACGGACCTCGCCAAGTACGGCACCGTGCCCGTCATCAACGGCCTCACGGACCTGGAGCACCCCTGCCAGATCATGGCGGACCTCCAGACCATGCGGGAGAACTTCGGCACCCTCAAGGGCCTGAAGATGACCTACCTCGGCGACGGCAACAACATGGCCCACTCCTACATGCAGGGCACGGGCAAGACGGGCATGCACTGCACCATCGTCACCCCCAAGGACCCCAAGTACTCCTGCAATGAAGCCGTCATCGCCGCGGCCCGCGCCGATCACGCGGCCCAGGGCACGACGCTGACCATCACCGCCGATCCCCAGGCCGGCATCCAGGGCGCCCACGTCGTCGCCACGGACACCTGGGTGAGCATGGGCATGGAGGAGGAGAAGGCCGAGCGGCTCAAAGCCTTCAAGGGCTTCACCGTGGACCAGGCCCTCATGGCCCAGGCGGACAAGGACGCCATCTTCATCCACTGCCTGCCGGCCTACCGCGGCTACGAAGTCACCGAGGACGTCATCGACGGCCCCCAGTCCCGCATCTACGACGAGGCTGAGAACCGGCTCCACGCGCAGAAGGCGATCATGTACCACCTCATGGGGCGGTAGTCCCCGACTACCCCCAGATCGGACAGGACATCGAGTCCAGTCCTCCCGCTCCTCGCTTCGCTCGATCGCGGATGGGGCCCCGTCCTACCGCGGCTACGAAGTCACCGAAGAGGTCATCGACGGCCCCCAGTCCCGCATCTACGACGAGGCGGAGAACCGGCTCCACGCGCAGAAGGCGATCATGTACCACCTGATGGGACGCTAGGCCGGAGCGAGCCGCGCCAGCACGTCCTCCGTGTCCAGGATCTCCGCGAACTCCCCCCGCAGCTCCGCCAGCCCGATGCGGTGCATGGTCTCCGCCGGGATCAGGCCCCCGGAGTCGCGGAAGTCGAAGGTGGCGCAGGCGTCCGCGACCAGCGTGGTCCGGAAGCCCAGGTTGGCCGCCATGCGGGCGGTGGTGCTGACGCAGTGGTTGGTGATGAACCCGCCGAGGACCAGGCCTTCGATGCCGCGGTCCCGGAGGTGGGCCTCGAGGCCCGTGCCGATGAAGGCACTGTTCACGGTCTTGGCGAAGAGGGGTTCCCCGGCCCTGGGCTCCATCCCCGGCTTCAGGGCGTTCCCGGGGCGGTCGGGCCGGAGGGTGGAGCCTGGCTCGGTGCTGTCGTGCTTCACGTGGACCACGGGACGGCCCGCGGCGCGGAAGGCCGCCAACAGCTTCACCAGGTTGGCCTCGGCCTCCGGGTTGTTGCGGGGCCCCCAGGCGGGATCGTCGAAGGCCCGCTGCACGTCGATGAGGAGGAGGGCCGTGGCCTTCACGCGACCTCCTCCCGGGGAATCCCCGCGGCCTTCAGGGGCAGCACCCGGGAGCGCGGCCGGATCTGCACGATGGCCACCCCGGCGAGGATGACCAGCATGCCCAGGCCCATGCGCAGGCTGAAGGCCTCCGCGAGGTAGAGGCTGCCCAGCAGCACCGCCACCAGGGGGTTCAGGTAGGCGTAGGTGCCCATCTTCGCCGGGCTCCAGGCCTTGGAGAGGTAGATGTAGGCGCTGAAGGCGATCAGCGAGCCGAAGACGCCCAGGTAGAGCGCCGCCAGCCCCGCCCGCAGGGTGAGGGGATGGTGGGTGTAGCCCCCGGTCAGCGGCGCGAGGACGAGGCCGATCACCGCCGCCGTCAGCATCTGCACGCCCACCTGGGTGATGAGCCCCGAACCCTGGATGTGCTTCTTGCCGTGGAGGGTGCCGTAGGACCAGATCGTCGTGGCCAGCAGCAGGGCGCCGATGCCCCAGAGGTAGCCGCCGCCGTGGGCCCGGCCGCTGAAGGGGTCCGTCAGGATGCCGACGCCGAGGAGGCCCAGGGCGAGGCCCAGCCAGGTGCGGGCGCCGAGGCTCTCCCGGCTCCAGAGGGCCAGGGCCACGGGCACCAGGGCGCACACGATGGCGGCCACGCCGCTGCTGACGTGGCCTTCGCTCCAGGTCACCAGGGCGTTGGAGCCGCTGAGGAGGAGGGCGCCCACCAGCATGAGGTGGGGCAGGTCCCGCGTGAGGGGCAGGGGCTCCTTCAGGATGCGTCCCAGGGCGATCGCCAGGATCCCGCCCACGGTGAAGCGCGTCGCCACCAGTCCGAAGGGGGTGAAGCTCTCGATGCCCAGGGCGATGGCGAAGTAGGTCGAACCCCACACGACGGCGCAGATGGCGTAGCAAAGCCAGGCAAGCACGATTCACCCCATTCCGTTGACGCGTTCGACCTTCGCCACCCGCAGGCGGAAGGCGCGGTACCAGGTGTCCTTCCCGAGCCGTTGGGCCGCCGCGTGTTCCGCGTCGGCCTTCCAGGCGGCCACGGCGGCCTCATCCTTCCAGTAGCTCACGGTGATGCCGAATCCCTCCGCGTCCCGGGCGCTCTCGACGCCGAGGAAGCCGGGCTGCCTGGAAGCCAGCTCCACCATGCGCTCGGCCATGCGGCCGTAGCCCCGGTCCCCCTCCGTCCGCTGGGAGGAGAAGATCACCGCCACGTAGGGCGGCTCGAAGAGGTCCGCGATCATCCCCGCGCCACTTTCTTCGCGGGCACGTTCTTGAGGGGGATGGCGGGCCGGGGTTCCAGGGGGAAGGGCGAGGGGCCGGCCTTGTGGAAGTGGGTCTGCAGCACGACGGTGGTGCGGGTGGTGACGTGGGGGCCCAGCATGCGGATGCGGCGCAGGCGCTCCTGCAGGCCCTGGGGGGTCTCCGCCACGATCTTCAGCAGCAGGCAGTCCTCGCCGGCCACGCTGTGGGCTTCCAGCACGTCGGGCTCCTTCTCCAGGCCCCGCCAGAAGGCCTGCTCCAGGGCCTCGTCGTTCTCGGCCTTGTAGCGCACCGCCACGTAGGCGACCACGGGCTTCAGCACCGCCGCCGGGCTCACCTTGGCCGCGTAGCCATCGAGGATGCCTCCGGCCTCCAGGCGCTTCACCCGTTCGATGACGGTGGGCCGGCTCACGCCCATGCGTTCCGCCAGCTCGGCGTGGGAGACGCGGCCTTCCTTGAGCAGCTCCGCGACGAGGCGGCGGTTGAGGTCGTCGTCCATGGGGTGCTTCATGGCGTCCTCCGAAAGGACAAGGGTGGGAGTCTGATTCCACTTTGGAAAGAGGCTTTACATATTTTTTGACAACTTGAGGCCTAGCGTCGTGAGGCTTGTCGGACCTGGACGGGGCTCTGTTTACACATCGGCAAGGCCCGCGCGGAGCTTTCCGTTCAACGGGATCCTCCGGTGGTCCACACTGGGGCCATGGACTTCGCGCGGCCCTACACCGATTCCAGCTTCTTCCTCATCGCCGGTCCCTGCGTCATCGAGAGCCGCGACCACGCCCTCTTCATGGCCTCCCAGCTGCGGGACCTGGCGGACTCGAGGGGCATCCCCTTCATCTACAAGAGCAGCTTCGACAAGGCCAACCGCACGGCCCTCTCCAGCTACCGGGGCATCGCCATGGACGAGGGCCTCGACATCCTCGCGGAGATCCGGACGAAGCTTGGGGTCCCTGTGCTGACGGACGTCCATGAAAGCTGGCAGTGCAAGCCCGTGGGGGAGGCGGTGGACGTGCTGCAGATCCCGGCCTTCCTCTGTCGCCAGACGGACCTCCTCCTCGCCGCCGCCGCCACCGGCCGGGCGGTGAACCTGAAGAAGGGCCAGTTCCTCGCCCCCTGGGACCTGGGCAACGCCGTGGACAAGATGCGCGCCGTGGAGGGCCGAGGCCCCCTGTGGGTCACGGAACGCGGCACGACCTTCGGCTACGGCCAGCTGGTGGTGGATTTCCAGACCTGGCCGTACCTGCGGAAGACCGGCTGCCCGGTGATCTTCGACGCCACCCATTCCGTCCAGAAGCCCGGCGCCCTGGGCACCGCCACCGGCGGCGCCCGGGAGATGATCCCGACGCTAGCCCGGGCCGCGGCCACGGCGGTGGACGGCTTCTTCTTCGAAGTGCACGACTGCCCTGAGAAGGCCCTCAGCGACGGGCCCAACGCCATGCGGCTGGAGGAGTTCGGCACCCTACTCGATCAGCTGCAAGCCATATGGCGTGTCGCACGGGAGGCATCCCGGATGGATCCGGCTGGAAAGGCCTGAGGTATCCCGCCGTTCACCAGGGTTGAGCCTATCGAAGTGCAAATGGCATTCGCAGGCGGAACCTGGATTCCACAGGGATTCCGTTCAGGATTGCAGGCTGGAATTCCCACTCCATGCCGTAGGCCACCGCCGTCTCCAGAAGATCCATTGACCCTTCCAACAGCTCTACGTACTCAGGTTTACCCTCCCGACTGACCACCATCTGAATGACCACTGACCCTTGAATTTTCCTCAGGAGAGCCTCCGTGGGATACCGTGGTGGACGCGGTTGTTTCACGACCTTCATGTTTTGAAATTCAAAGTCGGTAACAGGCCGGGCTGGGGTTGAAGGAGGCCGACCGCCTGTTGTGTCTTCCCTAGTCGAATCCGTTAGCGTCTCGACCTTTTCCTTCTCCGAGCCAATGGTTTTTAAAGAAGCATGGGGCCTGATTTCCTCAAGAGCCTTTCGAACGGAATTGAGACAACGCATTTGAAATTCTCCGCCGGGTCGCTCTCCAAACCCATGTCCGCCAAAAATCACCTTGGGAGTACCCCGTTGCGGATTAGACGACAAATGTCGATCCACCCATCGAGCACACCTTGTCTGGACGACGCAAAGTGCATATCTGCCTGCAATCTTCGAAGCAGTGAGATCGACAATCACGGCCAAGGTGCCCTCAGGATCTGCCTGTTCCGGCATGACTTCTGGGAGATGGAGCATGCCTGTCCAGGCCTGAACTTCTCGTACAATCGCCTCC
>JBGASS010000093.1:0-8111 GCA_044229555.1 Holophagaceae bacterium | reverse complement strand
CGGGTCATCCGACACCAGAACCTTGGCCAACTCACCGTGGTGTTGCGGGTAGAGCCTGTCGAAGATTTCTTCAATACGCCGGGCGTGGGCCTTGGTGGCGCAAAAGAAGATGGTCTTGCCTGGCAGCACGCCGTTGGCGTCCTTGATGGCCTCCTCCATGAATTCGCGGACGATCAAGGTGTTGGTGCCCTTATTGATCACCTGCTTTTCAAGCTGAGTACCCTCGAAATTGATGTCTTCAACTTCCTTGCCCTGGAGGATCAGCTTCTTCTGGTCTTCCAGCGAAATGGTGCGTTTGCTGATGCCTTCGATCTGGAACTTGGTCTGAATCTTCATGACCTGGAAGTTGCAGAGGTAGGGAGGCACGTTGTTCACGGCTTCTTCATAGGTGTAGGCAAACGTGGGAATGCCGTCTTCGCAATGGAAAAGCTGGAAGGTGTTGTGGTCGATGATGTCGGTCGGCGTGGCCGTCAGGCCCAGCGTGATGGCTTTGAAGTAATCCAGAACTTCGCCAAAGGTGTTGTAGATGGAGCGATGGCTTTCATCGACGACGATGAAGTCGAAGAAGTGCGGCGACAGGTGCTGCGCCTCGTCCCGGATGATGTTGAGCATCGTGGGATAGGTGGCGGCATACACCCGGCGGTCGGAGACAATCAGCTTTTCACCCACGTTGGGCCAACGCGGCTCATTGGGCATGTGCTCCTTGAAGGCGGCGAGTGCCTGCTCGCGCAACGCAATCCGGTCGACCAAGAACAGCACCTTCTCGGCGTGGCCAGCACGCATCAGCGCATCGACCATGGCGATACAAGTTCGCGTCTTGCCGGTGCCGGTGGCCATTACAAGCAGGAAGTCTCGCCTCTTCTGCTCAATGCCTTCAAGCACTGAGCGAATCGCGCGGATCTGGTAGTCGCGCCCGGCAATCGAGGTGTTGATGAACTCCTGCGTCAGCGGCTTGCGATTGCGGCGGATGTATGAAAATCGCTGCAGATCGTCGCGCGTGGGAAAACCGACAACCTTTCGTGGCGGCGCGTTTTCCAAATCCCAGAAATAGAGCTCGTGGCCGTTGGTGTAGAAGCAGAACGGCAGTTCGCCACCCAATTGCTTCTGGATGTTGTAGCAATACTGCTTTGCCTGCTCACGCCCAATGGCGGCATCGCGGCTGGTCTTCTTCGCTTCGATTACCGCAATAGGCTTGCGATTTTTGCCGAGCAAGACGTAGTCACTGAACTGGTGGCCCTCATAGGGGGTGCGAGGTTCGGCCACACCTTCAGGCAATGCGGTCAGGATGTCAAACTCCTCGACAACTTGGTCAGGGTCTTTGACGCTCCACCCCGCCAGCGCGAGTTGCTGATCAATCAACTCTGACCGGGTTTGTGCCTCGGATTTGGTCATGGATGGACGCCAAAGTGATTAGGTTCAATGTTATTATCGAAATACACGCCACAGCTTAGAAATTGACTAATGGCATTTCTGCGGTGTGATCCTTATTCCCCCTCCATCACCAACATCCAAACCCGCTTCAACGGCAACTCCGCCTGAATCTCCGCCGGCAACTTGTCGTACAACCGGTAAATCGCCTCCACCAGCTGCCCGCTATCCCACAGCTTCACCACAAACGCATTCTGCTTGGACTCGGCCTGCACCGCCTTGTTGTACCCACCCCAACACACCAACAATCCCTGATCCGCCTTGAACGTCTGCATCACTCCGAGCAGGTTCCGGTACACCGTGACATCCGAAGGCGTGGCCCCGGATTTCACCTGCACGCACAGCCTCGGTTGATCCAACCCCAAGGGTCCGCGCCCTGCCAGGATGTCCACACCACCATCCGGCCCCGGGGGTGAGAGTCGCGTGACCCATCCATCCGCCTGCAGCACCGCATCCACTAACCGCGCCAGGTCATGCCCTTTGAACAGGGTCTGAATGCGGGCCACCACCTGATCGTGGGCCAGCTGCCCGAGGTCGGTGGCCACTTCGGTCTCGGCCGCTTCGGGGGAAGGTTGAACCGTTTTGGGGGTGACTTCCATCGAGGACAGGGCCGGGTCCACCCCATTCTTCAACACCGCCACCAGCCGCGACTCCGCTTCATTCCGTGAGATCTGACACACGGTCATGAAGGCCCCGAAGGAATACAACAAATCCTGCGCAAAGGCCGTGCGGGGCAGATCCGTCTTCACCCACTGGACGGCCCGGGTGTGCCGCCATTCCCCATCCACCTTTTGGAACTGGTAGGGGCCCGTCACCTTTCCAATGGCGATCTGGGAGGTGAGCTTGCGAGGCAGCACCACCAGGTCTCCCACCTTCATGGACAGGGCAAAGGCCCCTAACTGACGCGCGAGGTTGCCGATGGCCCGGGTTTTCCCACCCGGCATCCCCTTGGCCACCGCATCGAAGACCCCGGGGTAGTCCGTGACACCCGCGAGCGAGGCCACCTCCGTGAACCCCACGATGGCCAACCCCTTCTCCAGCACGGCCTCTTCATCGACGCCGTGTTTGCCGGCCCTGACCAGAAACACCCGTGGGTTCTCACTCATGCCCGGCTCCTCATCGGCAGACCGCGTCTGCCGACAGTATGCCGTCAGATTTCAATTCACGAATCTGCAAATCACCCTCACACCCCCACCCACTCCCCACTCTTCACCGCCACCAACGTCGCCCTCACCTCCGCCCCGCTTACCCCCAACACCTCCGCATACCGACTCAGCTGCTTCCGATACACCTCCAGATCCTCGTCGCTGAACCCTGAGCTGTATTTGAAGTCCAACAGCTGGATGCGGCTTTCGCTCTCCCAGACGACGAGGTCGGCGTAGCCTTGGGCGCCGGTGGCGGCGGCGCCGGGGAGGGGGTATTCAGTGCGGCGACGCAGGCGCCGCCAGCCTCGGGCTTCGAACTGTGCGAGGAAGCGCAGGGCCTGCTCCTTGGCGCCCGGGAGGGGTGGGGCCTCCAAGCGCGCCTGGAAGGCTTCGGGATCCTCCCAGCGCATGAGGAGGTCCTGCAGGTAGGCGTGCACGCGCTCCCCATCCTGGCGTGCCTGGGCTCGCGCCCGGGCCTCCGGTTCACCGGTGTGCGCGGGTTCCGCGGCCCGCCAGGGGTCTCGTGGGATGGGCGGCTGCACGTCAGGTGGTGGGGGCGCGCTGGGAGGCGTGAGGGCGGGCGGCGCGTCGAGGGCGAGGACGTCCGCGTGAAGGTCCACGAGGTGCCGGCCGAGGGCCGACCAGGTCGCGGCGGTGGCGACCTCCGGGGGCGCGGGGGCCTCCTCGACGGCTTCGACGGCCTTCTTCCCCTTGGGCTTCGGAATCCTCGGGGCGGGCTCCTGGAGCAGCAGGCAGAGCCGCTCCCGGGCGCGGGTGAGGCCGACGTAGAAGAGGTTCAGGTCATCCTGGCGCTGGCGCCGCTCCAGCTCGGGGGCGAGGGCCAGGTAGGCGGGCCCCTTGTGGTGGCCCAGCTTCCAGACGAACCGCAGGGTCCCCTCGGGATCGGTCATCACCGTCCCCTTGCTCAGGCCCTTCGGGGGCGCATTCAGCAGGGGCAGGATCACATCCTCGTACTCCAGTCCCTTGCTGCCGTGCACGGTCTGGATGATGAGGTCCGCCGCCTCCGACTGGGCGGGGAGATCCCCCTTGTCCACGCCGCCGCGGAGCTCCTCCAGCAAGGCGAAGGCCGTGGCCGGGCTGGCGGGGAGGGTCAGCAGGAGCGCCAGCAGGCCGGAGAGGTTGCGCCGCGCGCGATGGGGCTCGGCCTCCCCGTGGGCGCGCTGGCTGCTCAGGAACCGCAGCAGCTCCCCCTGCCCCAGCAGGTGGCCCGCGATCTCCTGGGCGGAGGCCCCCAGGAGGCCCACCAGCCCCTTCGCCGCGGCTCGGGCGGGCTCCGGAAGCGCCTCGGGATCCAGGCGGCCGAGGCCCGGCAGGCCCCCGGAGCGCCCCAGCGCCGTGAGCTCGCCATCGGACAGCCCCAGCCCATGACGCAGCAGCACCGCACAGGGAAGGGTGCGATCCGGGTGGGCCACCGCCTCCAGGGCGGCCATCACCACCCGCACGCCGGGGCTCTCCCAGAAGCCCTCCTTCGCCAGGACGTAGGGACGAAGCCCCGCGGCCTTCAGCTTGCGGAGCAGGGCCGGCAGGCGGGTGCGCTGCTTCAGGAGCAGGGCGCGGCGGCGCGGGCGATCCGAGGACGCCGGGCCCAGGATCCGGGCCCACCCCTCCTCCCGGGACAGGGCCTGGATCCAGGGGGCCAGCAGGGGCAGATCCGGATGCCGATCCGATGTCTCGGAGCGCGCGAGGGCCACGGGAGCCCCGCCGGCGTGGGCCGGGACCTGGCCGCCCTCGAGGCCCTGGGTGCCGGGCACGAGGCGGGGCCAGAGGGCCTCCACGTAGGTGTTGGCCAGGCGCACCACCGGCTCCGCCGATCGGAAGTTCGACGGCAGGCGGAAGGCCCGATCGCCCGCGGCCCTGAGGTGCCCCCGCAGCAAGTCCGGATCCCCGCCCCGGAAGCCGTAGATCGCCTGCTTCAAGTCGCCGACCCGAACGACCCGCTGGGGCTGGAGGGCCGCCAGGAAGGCATCCTGGGAGGCGGAGGTGTCCTGGCACTCGTCCACCAGGAGCAGCCTGGGCTTGGGCGCCGCGAGGGCCCCTTCCTGCAACCCGACCGTGGCCGTGCGGACCAGGTCGCCGAAGGTCGCCTGGCCGTGGGCGCGCTTGAGGGCCTCGAAGCGAACGAGGGCGTTTCCCAGCAGGGCGCTCAGCAGGGATTCCCAGGCGTGGGCCACCCCTTCCAGGGTCCGGATCGCCTCATGGAAGGCGGCGGTGTGGTAGGTCTTCATGCCACCCGCCGCATCGGTGGCGGCCCGGCTCTGGGCCTCCGCCCAGGCGATGCGGGCCCCCAGGGGCGCTCCCGCCGCGGGAAGGGGCCGCACCTGCGAGGCCTTGAAGCGATGCCTCTGGGGGCTGGTCTCCTCCTTGGCGGAAGCGGGGTGGCGGGCGAAGGGGGCCAGGGCCCGCTCGGCTTGAGCCAGGGCGCCCTCCAGGGCCGCGTGGAGGGGGCTGAGGTCCTGCACTTGGAGGTGGCCGAGGGCATCGCGATGCCCGTCGTGCCCCGCCGACAGGTCGGCCCAGTGGGACCGCGCCCAGGCCAGGAGCACCCGACCCGGCGCATGATCCGGGTGCGCTTCCGGCACCTCGATGACCTCGCGCGCGGCCTGGCGGAGCAGGCGCAGCAAGGCCGGATGCGCCGCATCCACCACCGCCTCGGGCGCCCCGGGCCCCAGCCGCAGCAGGCTCAGGGCCAGCCCATGCAGGGTGGACACCGGCATCAGCTCCGCCTCCCGCCGCACCCGCCGCCAGAAGCTCCGCGCCGCCTCGGGGGAGGAGACCCAAGGCGCGGCCCCCCAGTGCGCGGCGGCCCAGCGGAGCTCCTCGCCGGCCTTCCTCAGGCTCTCCGGCAGGGGCAGGCGACCCAGCGCCGTTCCCAGCGCCTCGGGATCGTAGGCCACGATGGGCGGGAGGAGGGTCTCCCACTGGGAGGCCGGCAGGCTCACCAGCAGGTCCAGGGGGCGGAGGAGCCGCTCCCGCAGATCGGCCGCGGAGGCTTCACTGAAGGTGGTCGCGAGGATCTCGAAGGGGCGGAGCTCCCCTTGCCCGAGGGTGGCCAGGACCAGCACCGAGAGGGTGAAGGTCTTCCCGGATCCCGCGCTGGCGCTGATGACCAGGGACTCCGTGAGCGCTTCAGGCGCCGTGGGATCGAAGCTGCGCATCACGCCTCCCCCTCCTCGGACTCATCCGCATCCACCTCGATGTCCACCGGCCGGGCGCAGAGGGCGCTCAGGAGGCAGCCCTGGCAGTGCTTCCCCGGGGTGGGGGGGAAGTCGCCGGCTTCGAGCCGCCGATCCAAGAGCTCCAGCGAGCCGCGAAGGCGCTCCTTCCAGGCCCCGGCGCGGCCCTGGGCCCGATCCTCCGCCGCCAGGGCTTCCAGGGCCTTGAGGAAGGGCTTGGGGGCCTCATCCCTCAGGGGCACCAGCGCCGCCGTGGCCGGCAGGCCGTGGACCTGCTCCGCCATGAGGGCGTAGAGCGGGGCCTGGAGGTAAGCCCCGAAGGGGGCGCCATCGCGGGCGTAGTCCTTCAGGCGATGCGCCTGGGTGGTCTTGTAGTCCAGCACCCGCAGGAAGGCACGACCCTCCTCCGGGAGCTCCCAGCGCTCCAGGCGATCGAGGGTGCCCTTGATGGTCAGGGCCCGGCCCCCCCCCAGCTCCAGCGTCAGGGGGCCCAGGTCCGCCTCCAAGGCCAGGAGCCGCCGCCGCCACCCCTTCCGGAGCGGCCAGCTTCGGATGCCCCGCTGCGCGTCGGCCAGGGAGAGGAGGTCGGGATAGAGGAAGGCCACCTCGGCCTTGGTGGGCCCCTCGGTCCAGACGTCCTCGAGCAGCGCCGCGGCGAGGTTCGGCCTCAGGGCTTCCATCTCCAGATCCAGCTGCGGCCAGCGTTCCTCGGGAACCTCCTGCAGGGCGGAGAGCCAGGCCGGGCGGTGCGTCTGCCAGAGGGCCTCGAGGATCGGGATGAGCGCCTCCGGTCCCTCCGGATCGGTGAGGCCGTGGTGGTCCCGAAACGCCTCGGGCCAGTTCGCCTCGCCCACAAAGGGCTCCAGCACGGCCTGCAGCAGGCGATGGGCCAGGCTCCCGACGGCCATCCGGAACGCGCTCTCCGCATCGAACACGGACAGGCCCCAGCTGCGCTCGGCCAGGGAGCGGAAGGGGCAGCGGGCGAGGGCCTCGAGCTGGGTGGGGCTGGTGTGGGGCCGGCCCTGCATCCAGTCCGCCTTGGCCGCCGGCACGTGGTCGAAGGCGGGGGCGTGCACGTGGAGGCCCTCGCCCGCCGCCCGCGCCTGCGCGGCCTCGGCCCGGGCCACCTGGGCGGCCCCCGCCTCATGATCCTCCCAGCGCCAGCGCAGGAAGCTGGCCGTGTGCTGAGGATCCGGGCGCCCCTTCCCGGCCCCTTCCAGGGCCGCCCAGAAGGGCCCCTGGGCCTTCCGCCGCCCCTCCTCATCCTGCGCGGGGCTGAGGACCACCACGTGTTCCCGGGTGAGGGCCAGGGCGAGGCTGAACGCGTAGGCGTCCCGCTGGAAGGCCCTCGGCACCTGGGAGCCGTGCTCGCTCCGAGGGAGCCAGAATCGCTGAAGCGCGGGGGGGAAGGTCTCCCCGCCCTGGGTCGCCTTCGCCAGGGCCTGATTCAAGGCCGCCATCCGATCCCAATCCAGATCGGGGTTGGCCTTGGGCCGGGCGGGCCAGGCGCCTTCGGAGAGATCCAGGATCAGGGTCGCGCGGGAGCCGGGCCACCCCTCGAAGAGGGCCGAGGGGGCGAGGAGCCGGAGGCCCTCCGGAGGCCGAGGCTCGCCCGCCACCCGGGCGGCCCGCAGGAAGGCCTTGAGGGCCATCAGCATGTCCTGGAAGGTCCAGGGATCCTCGCCCCAGGCTTCCTTGAGCAATCCCAAGGGCGCGTAGAAGCCATCGGGATCGCGAGCCAACCGGATGGACTCCGCCAGCGCCTCCAGCCGCTTCGCCCAGGCCGCCGCGGGTTCCTTCACGGCGCGCCAGGCCTCCAGCTGCTCCCAGAAGGCCTCCACGGACGCGCGCTCCCGAGCCTGAAGGTGCGCGAAGCTGCTGCGGAAGGCGCGGAGCCCGGTCTGATCCGCCGTGCTCAGGAGGTCCGCCCAGGCGAGGAGCTCCTTGCGCTGGCTGGCGCGGAGTCCCGCGGAGACCGCGCAGGGATCCAGGCGCTGCAGGCCCTGGAGCAGGAGCCAGAGGGGGCTCCAGGTGGCGCTCTCGATCAAGGGGAGCAGGCCGCCGCGCACCTGCAGCTCCATCCCCTCGGCGGCGAGCACGGGCTTGAGGAGGGGCGCGATGCGCGCCGGCTCCGGGTGGATCACCGTAATCTCCGCCGCGGGGATCCCCGCCTCGACCCAGCGGCGAATCTGCTCCACCGCCTGCACGAGCATCTCCACAGGGCCCTCCGTGAGGGACCGCTCGAACCGCTCCTGGGCCGGGCCCAGGTCCAGGGGCCCCTCGAAGAGCCCCTCCAGGGCCGGGCCCCACGGCGCGGCGCCCCAGCCCGGAGGTTCCTCCAGGG
>JBGASS010000092.1:0-8966 GCA_044229555.1 Holophagaceae bacterium | reverse complement strand
CGCTGCTACCTGAATCCGAGCAGAAGCGGCAAAAGCTCGCTGTCGATATTCAGACCCTTTTGGAAGGAGCGGCCTACAATCAGGATCGTCTCTGGAGTCGTGAGTCGCGACACTGGGTCAAGCAGCGAGTTCTGCTGTTCTTCATTCTTACGCTCGTCCTAGGAACTTCAGCGTTAACTGGCGCTAGCTTTGCCACGCAAGTTCTTCTCACGAAGACAGCTGCCGCGAACATCATTCGCAATTCGGACGCTCCGGGGCTGAAGCAATGAACCGCCCGACAACAGCATGTAGTTGACGGCGCACCGCGCCGTCAACTGATACTGGGCGTTAGCTGCCCACCCTGGATGCGGGACCTCATCGTACGAAATGAGCACCTGTCGGTGTGGATCTGCCTCTTGAAGCACTTCTTCCAACCCAAGCTATTCCAACCCACTTTTATTATTTCGTCTTTGGCGTACCGAAGCCATCTGTTAGCCCAGAGGTAGATGACCATGACCCACCACGAAAAACTGTGTTTCGTCATCTCGCCGATCGGCGACCCCGATTCTGAGACCCGCAAGCGATCCGACCAAGTCCTCAGGCATGTCATCCGACCGGCGGCAACGTCGTGCGGCTACAATGCCGTGCGCGCAGACGAGATTGATAAGCCAGGCATGATCACGTCCCAGGTGATCCAGCACGTCGTAAACGACGCACTCGTGGTCGCCGACCTCACCGAGCGCAACCCGAATGTCTTCTACGAACTGGCGATCCGCCACGCTTTGCGGAAGCCACTCGTCCAGATTATTCGCAAGGGCGAGGCAATTCCATTCGACGTGGCCGGTACACGCACGATCTACGTAGACCATAAGGATCTCGACAGCGTTGAGGCAGCAAAGAACGAGATCATCGAGCAGATCAAGGCGCTGGAAAAGGACTCCTCGGACATCGAGACTCCAATCTCTGTGTCGCTTGATCTCCAGCTCTTACGGCAAAGCGAAAAGCCGGAGGAACGATCCCTGGCCGATCTGGTGGCGGCAGTCGTTGACCTACGAGCGAGCCTGAGCAATGTGGAGTTGCGAGTCGGGACGAAGGACAAGGAAGGACTCCTCGGGGAGATCCAGACAGAACTGCGCGCCCTGCCGTCACGCCTTGATGAGTACTTGGAAGGTCCGCGCTTGCCGGGTGTGAGGCGCGGCCGGTTCCATCCGATGATGTCCTGAGAGCTACTGCGATATGGAGCTCCCGCAGCAGCCCGGCCTTGGCGTCCTTGATCCCCGCTAGCCTTTTTCGGGACTCGATGCCGTGGCTCTACGAAATGGGAGTCGAAGTGTACAGAGTAGCAAAGCAGGCAACGCGGCAGAGCTACAGGCAGCAGCCTACAGGGAGTTCAGCACGCTGCTGAAGCCTCCGTCCATGGTCCGATGTCTCGCGAGTTCTTTGGTAGGAGCAAGGAGATGTCTGGTATTCGCGGAGGAGATCGAGCCACTACTAGAACGGACACTCGGCATGCTCGACGCGGAAGGTAAACAAGGTCGGCGGAAAACGAAGAAGGAAGGCGGAGAGGACGCATACGAACCGCCGCAGCGGACGGCGTTGCGCGTCGCCGCTGAACCGGAACGTGAGGTTGTATCTGCAGGTTCTAGAATGAGCGTTCACCATTTCCAGTGACATCCCATGGATTTCCACTGCCCAGCCTGCTCCCGATTGCTCTACGACCGGAGGCGGAAATCCTAGGCAATTGCGGGGCTGAGATCCCTGCCGAGATGCGGTTCTCCGACGCGTGAGATCCAGGAAGTTGGCTCCCGTGAGATGCAGGAGCTGGAAGCGCAAAGCTGCAGGCGCTTCACGAGAAGGGAGCCGAGGAGCAGCGAGCGGCGAAGGCTCCCGATGAGCCCGGTGTTCTTCCCCCCCGTTCCTTCTATAGGCGCCCGACTTGATTCGTCCCATCGCGGCACGCGCTCGCAGGCCTTGACGACCGGGGCCCCAGGGCTTAAACCGGAGACACCTTCCCAGGCTTAAGCCTCCAACACCCCATGACACCGCCACGGCCCGTCCACGATTTCGCCCGCCAAGATGGGATGCCCGTTGGCTTCGTCGCCCTCGGCTTGGCCCTCCTCACTGCCTGCGGCGGCGGCGGAAACGGCGGCGGTGGTTCGAACCCAACTCCCGCCCCCTTCACCATCGCCCTCGAACAGGAACTCCCCTCCACCTGCGCCGAGCTCTACCTCAGCGCCCACGCGGACGCATCGGGCCGGGCCTTCGTCTACGTCGCCGCGAAGGAGGGCGGCCTGAAGGTCTTCGACCGGGGCAATCCGGCGGCGCTGAAGAAGACGATCCCCGTCGCCCAGCTGGGCGGGCTGCACGCGATGAACCTCTCCCAGACGGGGAACCTGCTGCTGGTCGCCCTGGGGAACCACTTCGGCACGAATGCCCAGTCGGCGGGCGTTGCGCTCGTGGATGTCGCCGACCCGGCGAACCCGGTGGTGAAGAGCGTGTGGAGCGACGCTTCCCTCCCAGGCGGCGCCGGCATCGCCCTTTCCGACGGGCGCTACGTGTACCTGGGCGCCATGCGGAACGGCGTCGTCGTCCTGGACGCGCTGAACCCCGCCGCGCCGGCCTTCGTCTCCCGCTTCGTGCCGGACCTGGCCTTCCCCGACGCCACCCCCGATCCCGCCAAGATCAACGCCCGCGGCATGGCCCTGGCCGGCACCACCCTCTACCTGTGCTACGACGCCGGCGGCCTGCGCATCCTCGACGTCTCCGACCGCGCCCACCTGCGGGAGACCGGGCGCTATTCCAATCCGGTGATGAACGGCAAGCCCCGCGCCTACAACAACGTCGTCGTGGATGGCGCCGTCGCCTACGTGGCGGTGGACTACTGCGGCCTCGAGACCCTCAACGTGGCCAATCCCGCCGCCATCCAGCTCCTCGCCTGGTGGAACCCCTGGACCTGCCAGACCAGCGCCCAGAACTGGTTCACCAGCGACGGCCACGCCAACGAGCTGGCCCTGGACCCCGCCAAGAAGCTGCTCTTCATCTCCACCGGCAAGAGCGACCTGCAGATCCTCGACGTCAGCACCCCGTCGGCCCCCGCCTGGCTCCAGGAATACGGCGGCACGGCCAACGGCCTCGGCACCTGGGGCGTCTCTCTCCAGGGCGGCAAGGCCTACCTCACCTACGTCTGCGCCTTCATCCCCTTCACCTCGAACTGGACCGGGGTGCGGGTGCTGACGTACACGCGGTAGGCTGCTCCCGCCAAGACTCCCCGCGACCACTCAGGCGGCCCTTGCATGTCCATTTTTATGTGATACATTTTCTCCGCAGCGCCTCATGCAGCTTGTCTGGGGAGAACGCAACCTTGAGAAGATTCAAGCCCACGGCCTATCCCAGGAGGAAGTCGAATCCGCCTTCGACGCCGAGGATTGGGCCACCCTTCCGAGCGACCGGCCCTTCCGGTTCGTGAGCGAGGGCACCTCGTCCACGGGCCGCCTGATCCGGGTCGTCTACGCGGAAACCGAGGATGGGCCGTACCCGATCACCGCCTTCCCCATTCGCCTTCGCCAGAGGAGGAGCCCATGACCAACCCCAAACGCCCCAAGGCCGCTGAGCTGGAAGCCACTCTCGACAAGGAAACCCGCTGGGCCGAGAAGAACTATGGTCCCCAGGTTCTGGGCCGCCTCACGCGGCCGGGACGCCCTCCCAAGGGAACCTCCATCGAACCCACGCAGCCCCATTCGCTCCGCGTCCAGGACAGCATCTGGCAGGCGCTCACCCGCAAGGCGAAAGCCGCCGGGATCACCGTGAACCAGGCCGCGCAGCTCGCGCTGATGGAATGGGCCCGGAAATAATCCGATCCAGCAAGACTGTTCGATGGGCCCGGGGACCCATCACAGGAGATCGAGCCCGCCGTCCCCGTTTCCATCGACCCAGGAGTCGCCATTCCGATCCCGGCCCACGTTCTTAGCTTCTGGAACGCCTTCCAGGCCCGCATGGGCCAGGACCTCTCGTCCCGCTTCTACGACGCCTTCCATTTCGCCAATTCCGAAGCGCTGGCCGACGGCCTCCCTCGCCCTGGTCCTCGCGGGGACCGGCGGCCACCGCGGACCTGCTCTGGCTCCTCGAGGCCGAAGGCCGGCACCTGATGAAGCCCGGAGACCTGAGCGTGGCCACCACCTGGCGGGGCGAGCCCCGCGCCATCCTCGAGACCACCTCCGTGGTGGTCCTGCCCTTCGAGGAGGTCAGCGCGGATTTCGCCCGGGACGAGGGCGAAGGCGACCTCTCCCTGCAGTATTGGCGGGACGTCCACTGGGCCTACTTCGAACGGGAATGCCGGAAGCTCGGCCAGGCGCCGAGCCTCCAGATGCCCATCGTGTGCGAGCGCTTCCGGGTCCTCGATCCGGGCCTTGGCTGAACCTCCGGCGGGCCGGGAGGGCCGGAGCATGGCCCTTGTGGTCCCCCCCTCCTGCGTTTAGGATTCCTGCCAGCTTCCGCATCTCCCTGCCCTTCAGGCGCCGATGGGGTGTCCGATGACCGCACAGACCTTTCTGCACCTGGAGCCCGCGGGAGGCGAGCGGTTGCGGTTTCTCGACGACAGCGAACTGATCATCAAGTCCTCCGGAGACCCCACGGACGGGGCGCCGGCTCATTACGAATACCTCGCGGCTCCTGCCGCCAAGGGCTCGCCGCAACACATCCACCACGGCCACGACGAGACGTTCTACGTGGTCGAAGGGGAGTTCGAATTCAGCCTGGGGCCGAGAAGCATCGCCGCGGGCCCTGGCACCTTCCTGCTCGTCAGGCGGGGCCAGCCCCACGGGTTCAGGAACAGCGGCCAGGGCCGGGGCCGGATCGTGGGCACCTTCGCCCCGGGCTTTTCCCAGTACTTCCGTGAATTGGCCGACATCATCGGAAGGACCGGCGCCCCGCCCACGGTGGAGGCCTGGAAGGAACTCTACGGCCGCTACGACACGTCGTTCTACGACCTGGCCTGAGCCCGAAGGCGGGCTTCAACCGGCTGCGAGGGAGGCGGAGCCAAGGCAGGCGGCCGCCCCTCCGGGTTATGACCCAGTTCACATCGTCCGGGACTCTTAACGGACTAGGCTGTCTTTTATCGGACGGACGCGGCGTGAGCACCGCGTTTCCTGTCTTCCGACGCCCCCGCCATGCCCTTTCCCTCCCTCGATGCCCCTTCGCCCCTGGCCCTGGGTTCCCAGGCGGCGAAGCTGTGCGTCCACTGCGGCACGGCCTTCGGGGGCCGGGGCCTCTTCTGCTGCGGAGGCTGCGAAACGGTCTTCGGGATCCTCCAGGCCGGCGGCCTGGGCGAGTACTACGACATCAAGGCCGCGGGCTACGCCTTCCAGCCCGCGGGCCCCGTGGACGCGAAGCCCGAGGCCTACGGCCACCTGGACAGCCCCGAGCTGCGGGCGCGCTACCTGAACGCGGAGGGCGAGGCCCGGTTCTTCGTCGAGGGCATCCACTGCGTGGCCTGCCTCTGGCTCCTGGAGCGCCTGCCCCGCCTCTCCCCGGAGCTCGCCGCCTGCCGCCTGGACCTGGGCCAGTCCCTCCTGACGGTGCGGCTCCAGGCCGAGGGCCGCCTGTCCCCCGTGGCCGCCCTCATCCACCGCCTGGGCTACCGGCCCCACCCCATCCAGGACGACGCCGACCTGGAAGCCCTCCAGCAGCAGGAGCAGCGCGCGGCCCTGCTGCGCCTGGGCGTCGCCGGGGCCTGCGCCGGCAACATCATGCTGATGGCCGTGGCCCTCTACGGCGGCGCCACCGGACCCCTGGCGGACCTCTTCCGGTGGGTGAGCGCCGGCCTCTTCCTGCCGGTGCTGGCCTACAGCGCCGTGCCCTTCTACCGCTCCGCGGCGGGCTCCCTCAAGGCCCGGCAGATCAACATCGACGTGCCCATCGTGCTGGCCCTGGCCCTGGGGGCCCTCGCCAGCGCCTTCAACCTGCTCCACGGCTCGCCGCACATCTACTTCGATTCCCTGGCGGCCCTGGTCTTCCTCCTGCTGGGCAGCCGCTACGCCCTGCGCCGGCTCCAGGCCCGCTCCGCCCGCAGCTCCCAGCTCCTGCAGAACTTCTTCGCGCCGGTGGCCCACCGCCTGGACGGCGAAGGGTTCACCGACGTCCCGCCGGAATCCCTCCGCCCCGGGGACCGTGTCCGGGTGGACCACGGCGAGCGCCTGCCCGCGGACGGGACCCTCCTCGAAGGCCGCACCCAGATCAACGCCGCCTGGCTCACCGGCGAGGGCCTGCCGGTGGAGGCCCGGGAAGGCGACCGGCTCTACGCCGGCACCCTCAACGAGGGCCCCGCCTTCCGGCTGGACGTCGCCCACGCGGTGCACGAGAGCCGCCTGGGCCAGATCCTGCGGGACCTCGAGAAGGACGCGCGGCCGCCCCTGGTGGGCCTCACGGACCGCATGGCGCGGCACTTCCTCGCCGCGGTCCTCGCCCTGGCGGCCGGCGCCTTCGCGTGGTTCGCGCCCAGCGCCCCCCTGGAGGGCCTCAACCGCGCCCTCAGCCTCCTCATCGTCACCTGCCCCTGCGCCCTGGCCCTGGCCACGCCCCTCACCTTCAGCCGCTCCCTCGGCCGCGCCTGGAGGAAGGGCTACGTGGTGAAGAGCGGCGAGGCCCTGGAGCGGCTTTCGGAAGTCAGCGCCGTCTTCTTCGACAAGACCGGCACCCTCACCCACGGCGAGCTGGTGGTCGGGGCCTGGGAGGACCTCGCCGGCGATCCCGCCCTCAACCGCGGCCTCGTGCGCGGCCTGGAGCAGGCCAGCCTCCACCCCGTGGCCCGGGCCCTGCGCCACCACCTGCGGGAGGCGGCCGCGCCACCGCTGGAGGAGGTCGCGGAGATCGTCGGCGAAGGGGTGCGGGGCCGCTTCGAGGGCCGGCGCGTGGAAGTCCGCGCCCTGCCCGGGGGGGACGGCAGCGCCACCACCGTGGGCCTGCTCGTGGACGGCGAAGTCCACGCGCGCATCGGGCTGCGGGACCGGGTGCGGGGCGAGGCCGCCCGCGCCCTGCGGGGCCTCGCGGCCCTCGGCTGCCCCGCCACCATCCTGTCGGGGGACGGCGCCGCGGTGGTGGCGCGCCTCGGCGCGGAGCTGGGCCTGACTCCCGGCGCCTGCCGTTCCGGCCTCGGCCCCGAAGCCAAGGTCGACCTCGTGGCCGCCGCGCCCCGGTCCCTGATGGTGGGGGACGGCGCCAACGACGCCTTGGCCCTCCAGCGGGCCCACGTGGGCATCGCCATGCACGGCGCCATGGACCTGAGCCTCCGGGCCGCGGACGTCTACCTGTCGCGGCCCGACCTGGGGGCCGTGGAGGACCTCGTCGTCCTGGGCCGGGAGACCCGCCGCGTGCTGCGGCGGAACTTCGCCCTCTCCATCGCCTACAACGCCATCGGCGGCGTCCTGGCCCTCGGGGGTTGGATCAACCCCCTCGCCGCCGCGGTGCTCATGCCCCTCAGCTCCCTCACCGTGCTGCTCTGCAGCGCCTGGGGCACCGGCGAGCTCCGGCGGCGCTTCCGGGAGCCCGCGTGAGCGTCGTCCTGCTGCTCGTGCCCCTCGCCCTCCTCCTGGGCCTCGGCTTCCTGGGCGCCTACGTGTGGGCGGTGCGCCACGACCAGTTCGCGGACGGGGACACCCCCGCCGTCCGCATGCTCCTCGACGACCAGAAACCGGAATAAGGAGATCCCATGGAGCCCCAGGAGACGGGACTGCGCCCCTACGACGACGAGATCGTGAAGAAGTTCGTCCTCGCCACCCTGCTGTGGGCCTTCGTGGCCTTCCTGCTGGGGGTGGTGGTGGCCCTGCAGATGGCGGACCACCGGGTGAACTTCGGCCTGCCCTGGATCAGCTTCGGGCGCCTGCGGCCGGTGCACACCAACGCCGCGATCTTCGCCTTCGCCGGGAACGCGGTCTTCGCGGCGATCTACTATTCGACCCAACGCCTCTGCAAGACCCGGATATTCAGCGACCTCCTAGGGAAGCTGCACTTCTGGGGCTGGCAGCTCATCATCGTGGCCGCCGCCCTCACCCTCTGCCTGGGCTTCACCCAGGGCAAGGAGTACGCGGAGCTGGAGTGGCCCATCGACATCCTCATCGCCGTGGTGTGGGTGACCTTCGCGGTGAACTTCTTCGGGACCCTGAGGATCCGCCGGGAGCGCCACATGTACGTGGCCCTCTGGTTCTACATCGCCACCATCGTCACGGTGGCGGTGCTGCACATCGTCAACTCCATCGCCCTGCCCGTGGGCCTCTTCAAGAGCTATTCGGCCTACGCCGGCGTGCAGGACGCCCTGGTGCAGTGGTGGTACGGCCACAACGCGGTGGCCTTCTTCCTCACCACCCCCTTCCTCGGGCTGATGTACTACTTCGTGCCCAAGGCCTGCGGGCGGCCCATCTACAGCTACCGCCTCTCCATCGTCCACTTCTGGGCCCTGGTCTTCATCTACATCTGGGCGGGCCCCCACCACCTGCTCTACACCTCCCTGCCGGAATGGGCGCAGACGCTGGGCATGGTCTTCTCCCTCATGCTCTGGGCGCCCTCCTGGGGCGGCACGGTGAACGGCCTGCTCACCATGCGGGGCGCCTGGGACAAGGTGCGCACGGAGCCCACCCTCAAGTTCCTGGCCGCCGGCGTCACCTTCTACGGCATGACCACCTTCGAGGGGCCCCTGCTCTCCATCAAGTCCGTGAACATGCTGGGCCACTACACGGACTGGATCGTCGCCCACGTCCACGGCGGGACGCTCGGCTGGAACGCCTTCCTCAGCTTCGGGATGCTCTACTACCTGGTGCCCAAGCTGTGGAACCGGGAGCTCCACTCCAAGAAGCTCGCGGACATCCAGTTCTGGCTGGGCTTCACGGGGATCATGGTCTACATCCTCTCCATGTGGACCGCCGGCATCACCCAGGGCCTCATGCTCCAGGCCTTCAACGAGCGCGGCAAGCTGATGTACCCCGAGTTCATCGCCACGG
>JBGASS010000091.1:0-8160 GCA_044229555.1 Holophagaceae bacterium | reverse complement strand
GGTGCCCGAGACCAGTGCGCGGCCCCCTTCGGCCCGCAAGTAGGCCACCGCCTCGAGGGAGGGCCGGGCGCCTCCGGAGGCCGGGGGCATCGCCTTCACCAGGGCGCTCCAGGCCGCCAGGTCCGCGGGCTCCCGTCCCGCCGAGGCCGGGGGCGTTTCGTCGTCCAGCCAGCAGGCCACGGACTTCCCGCCATCCAGGAGAAGGGTGCCTGAAGCGCCCGAAGGCCGGTCGGCCCAGAAGGCGACCCGGGCCAGGCCCGTCCGGGTCACTCCTTCGAGCTGGCCCTTCCCGAAGCTCACCGCGCGGCCGTTGGCGGAGGTCAGGGCATCCCCGGGCCCGAGAAGCCTCGCGATCCGGACACCGTCCCAGCCGTACACGGCGTCGAGATCGGCGCGCAGCCGCGTGGACGCCGACCAGTGCAGCATGCGGCGGCCCGCCGCCATGACCGTCGGCTTTCCGCTCCCGGAGTAGGCGCCATCCTGGAGGCGGATGATCCACGTGCGCTTCGCCTCCGGATCCAGGAAGGGCTTCCCCGACTCCAGCACCAAGGAGACCTGGCCGTCCCGGAGGGCATAGAGGTTCCAGGGCGACGTGGACCGGATCAGGCCATGGACCGGTTCGGCGGTGCGGCCCCAGGCGGCCACGGCGCCCTGCTCCAGGGCGAAGGCCTCGCCGAGCTCAAGCAGCCTGCCCCCGGGCCCGGGGATCGGGTCCCCCACCTTCAGCAGGGGCGTCACGCGCCATTCCCCGGCAAGGCCGGAGGCCGCGGCGGCCGGGGCCGGGGCGGACGCGGGGGCCTGCACGGTGGCGGGCAGGGTTCCCAGGCCCAGCGCGCAGGTGCCGAGAAGGGGTAGGGATCGCAGGAAGGAGGCCTGGAGCGCAAGCATGGGAACTCCCTGGAAGGGGCGGCCGCCGAGGGTTCAGGGCGGGGATGGAGGACCCTGGTTTCGGGCCTTCCACGCCTCGGGTGTGAAGAGCCCGTCGCAGCCGTGGCTGCGCATCCGGGCCTGCGCGTCCACCAGGACCTCGGTGGCGGCGACCCACTCGCTCGTCCGGAGGGAGGGAGAGGCGCGATCGCACTGGGCGCACGGCATGGTGGGCTTCCCGCGCTGTTCTACGCCGAAGCCAGGGCCGCCTCAAGGGGATTCTCGGTCCAGACGGCCAGCATCACCTTCTCCGGTCCAGCGTCGCCCGCCGAGCCCTGGCCGCCTGGCGCTTCCTCACTCGGACGCTTCGGAGCCCTCCTCCTCGGGAATCTCCGGCTTCACCGCCTCCCGCAGCATCCGCAGCGCATTCGCCAGTTCCTCCGGGCGGACCTTCGCCGCTTCCAGCGCCTTGTCCGCCTCCTTCCACGGCTTGGCCTTCCCCCATCCGTATTCCCCGAACACCACCACCGGCGTGCCTTCCTGGAGCACGCTGCGCTCGTCCTTGCTCAGCTTCCAGGACGCGCACCAGCGGTAGATCCACTCGGCGTCGTCCGGCGCGAGGCGGGCGCAGGCGTGGCTGTCGGGGTAGCCGGGGAGCTCGTACTGGTGGAAGGAGATGCCGGCGGTGTTGTGGAGGTTGACGTACCACTTCAGCTCCCACTCGTCGTTGAAGGTGCTGGTGCGCTCCTTCTGGCACCAGTTGGTGTGGTAGAGGCCCACGGGAGTCGGGCTCTTCTTCTTCCCGGTGCTGGTCGGTCCCCAGCGCGCCAGCTTTCCAGCTTCGTAGGCCGCCCAGGCCTGGAGGCGCAGGGAGACGGCGAGGAGCTTGGGCTGGTCCGCCACCTCCGGCCAGCGGGCCGGGAAGGGCGACAGGGCCATCCAGTCCGTGCCGGGAGGCGGCAGGAGGAGGACGTCGCCCTTCCGGGCGTGGGCCAGGTCCTTGCGGTTGAGCTTCAGCGCTTCGGCGAAGCGCTCCGGGCCCAGGGTGGCCTGAAGGTCCGTCAGGATCTTGGGAGTGGCGAGCTCCACGCGAGTGAAGCGCGGCGCCACGGGCATGGGCGGCGAAGCGGGGGGTGCGGAACGCTTCGCCGGTGCCGGGGGAGGCGCGGCGGGCGGCTTCGCACGCCTGCGCTCACAGGCCGAGAGCAGGAGGAGCGCGGCCAGGCAAGCCGTCGGCCCGCCTCGGCGAAGGGATCGGGGAGGCGCCATGATCGATTCAGCGGACATCGGGGAGTGCAGGGCCCAAGGGGCGTTCCCTCCAAGGCCGGATCGGCGCGGGATGGTGGAAGCCTAGCGGCGGGATCCTGTGACCTGCAAGGCGACGGTCAGCCGGTCGCTTTCCCACCCTTCATCGGCAGATTCTCCCGGACCACCTCCAGAAAGGCCTGGGCCGCCCGGCTCAGCAGCACGTCGCCGCGGTACACCAGCCGGACGGTGCGCTCGATCTTCAGCCCCGGCACGTGCACGTGCTTGAGGATTCCCGCCGCGAGCTCCCGGGCCACCGTCAGTTCGGGCAGGAAGGCCACGGCCAGGCCTTCGGCGGCGTAGGCCTTGAGGGCCTCGAAGACCGGCAGGTCGAAGGCCACCCGGGGCTCCACGCCCGCGTGGCGGAAGTGGGCCTCCAGCTTCACCCGGGAGGGCGTGCGGGGGCTGTGCAGCGCCAGGGGGAAGCCCGCCACGGCCTTGATGTCCTTGGGTGGCAGCTTGGTCAGCGGATGATCCTTGGACACCACGGCCACCAGGGCGTCCTTCCGCAGGTCCAGGGACTGGAGGCCCGCCAGCACCGGCTCCGCGGCGATGAAGCCGAAGTCGTACTCGTGGCGCAGCACTTCCCCGGGGATTCGCTCGGAGAAGCCCCGGTGGAGCTGGATGGCGATCCTGGGATGGGCCTGGTGGTAGGCCCGCAGCAGATCCGGCAGCAGGCAGTCCACCACGCTGTCGGGGCCCACGAGGGTCAGGGTGCCCTGCCCCAGGCCCCGCAGCCCCTTCAGGGTCTCGAAGGCCTCGGCGCGGAGCTTCAGCATGCTCTCCGCATAGTCCAGCAGGCTGCGGCCCGCGTGGGTGAGGGCCAGGCCCCGGCCCGAGCGCACGAGCAGGGGCTCCCCCAGGGATTCTTCCAGGCGCTTCAGGGCCATGCTGACGGCGGGCTGAGTCTTGTGGAGGCGGGCGCCCGCCCGGGAGACGGAACCCTCCCTCGCCACGGTGACAAAGACTTCGAGCTGGCTCATTTCCATGGCTTACACCGCGAAGTATCTGGCTTGTGGATGCCATGCCACGAGCGCGCTCGTCGTGTACTCCGGCGTCATCTGGAAGCTCTCCGTCAGCTCCACGCCGATGCGGGCGCCGTCCAGCAGTTCCAGGATGGGCGCGTTGCCCTCCAGGTCCGGACAGGCGGGGTAGCCGAAGCTGTAGCGGGAGCCCTGGTAGCCCTGGCTGAAGAGCTGGCGCAGGTTCGCCGCGTCCCGGGCGGCGATGCCCAGCTCCCGGCGGATGCGGGCGTGGAGCAGCTCGGCGTAGGCCTCCGTCAGCTCCGTGGCGAGGCCGTGGAAGGCGAAGTACTCGGCGAAGCGGTCCTCGGCATAGAGCCTGGCGGCGAAGTCCGCGGCCTCGTTCCCCAGGGTCACCACCTGCATGGGCAGGACGTCCAGGCGCCCGGCGGACTCGGGCTCGAAGAAGTCCGCGATGCACAGACGCCGCCCCGAGGCCTGGCGGGGGAAGGGGATGCGCGTGATCTCCTCCCGGCCTTCGAAGGCGTAGACCTTGAGCCCGTCCCCATCCGCGCAGGCGGGGAAGTAGCCGTACAGGGAGCGGGGCTGGAGGATGGGCTCGGCGATGAGGCGCGCCTTCCACTCCGCGAGCTGGGGCTCGGCCTTGCCCCGCAGCACCTCCGCGAAGGCCTCGTCGCTCTGGGTCCCCTGCGTGAAGCCCCAGCGGTTGCGGAGGACCACGAAGGTGTCCAGGTAGTCGAAGAGCTCGGCGATGGTGGGGCTGAATTCCCGCACGCCCCAGAAGGGCGGCGCGGGGATCTCCGGGCTGCGGCGCACCCAGGCGCTCTGGCCCGCTTCCGTCAGGGCCACGGCGCTGGCACCCCGCTTCACCACCGTGATGCCCGCAGCCTCGGCCCCGGCCTGCGGATCCGCCGCGGCGAGGACCGCGGGCACGGCCCCGTCCCCAAGGGAGATGGTCTTCATGTGCCGCAGCCCCTCGAAGGCGTCCTCGGCGTAGAGCACCGTCCCGCCGTAGATGGCCCGGCAGTCGCCCTCCACGTAGTCCCGGGTGAGGGCCGCGCCGCCGAGGATGACGGGGATCTTCAGGCCCCGTTCCTGCATCAACTGGAGGTTCTCCCGCATGATCACCGTGCTCTTCACCAGCAGGCCCGAGAGGCCGATGGCGTCCGCGGGCCAGGCCTCCAGTTCTTCCAGGATCTTCTCGATGGGCTGCTTGATGCCCAGGTTCTTCACTTCGAAGCCGTTGTTGCTGAGGATGATGTCCACCAGGTTCTTGCCGATGTCGTGGACGTCGCCCTTCACGGTGGCGATGAGGATGCGGCCCTTGGTGGTGCTCGCATCCTTGGGCAGGTGGGGCTCGAGGCGGGCGATGGCGGCCTTCATGGCCTCGGCGCTCTCCAGCACGAAGGGCAGCTGCATCTCCCCGGCGCCGAAGCGCTCGCCGACGACCTTCATGGCCCCCAGGAGGGTCTCGTTGATGAGCTTGAGGGGATCCCGGTCCCGGAGGGCCTCGTCCACGTCCACGACGATGCGCTGCTTCTCGCCGTCCAGGATGTCGATGTGGAGGCGCGCTTCGATGCTGAGGTTGGCGGTGACCGCCTCCTTCTGCACGGCCCCGCGGGCGGTGAAGAGGGCGAGGACGGCCTTCAGGGGGTCGTAGCCATCCCTGCGGCGGTCGAAGATGAGGTCCTCGGTGACCCGGCGCTCCTCGGGCCCGATCTTCGCCACGGGGATGACCTTGGACGCGTTGAAGATGGCCAGGTCCAAGCCCGCCTGGACGGCGTGGTAGAGCATCAGGGCGTTCAGCACGTGCCGCGCCGCCGGGGAGAGGCCGAAGCTGACGTTGCTGACGCCCAGGATGGTGTTCACGCCGGGCAGCTCGGCCTTGATGGCGCGGATGGCCTCCAGGGTCGCCACGGCGCTGCCCCGGAACTCCTCGTCGCCGCTGCCCAGGGTGAAGGTGAGGGGATCGAGGATGAGGTCCGCGGGATCGAAGCCGTACTCCTCCACCACCAGGGCGTGGAGGCGCTTCGCGATCGCGACCTTGCGGGCGGCGGATTTCGCCATGCCTTCCTCGTCGATGGTGAGGGCCACCACCGCGGCGCCGTAGGTGCGGCAGAGGTCCAGGATCTGCCGGGCCTTGGCCTCGCCGTCCTCGAAGTTGATGGAGTTGACGATGCACTTGCCCGGCGCCACCTGCAGGGCCTTCTCGATGACCGGCACTTCCGTGGAATCGATCATGAGGGGCAGGGTGATGCTGGTGACCGTGCGCTTCAGCATCTCCTCCGCGTCCCGCACTTCGTCCCGGCCCACGTAGGCCACGCAGACGTCCAGGACGTGGGCGCCCTCCCGCTGCTGCTCCCGGGCGATGCCCACGAGGCCGTCGTAGTCCTCCCTGGCCAGGAGATCGCGGAAGAGCTTGGAGCCGTTGGCATTGGTGCGCTCGCCGACGATGAGGGGCCGGGGCTCCTGGGCCAGGGGCACGGAGGCGTAGAGGCTGGCCACGCTGCGTTCCGGGCTCGTCTTCCGCCGGGGCGCGTCGAGGGTCCCGATCCGCGCCGCCAGCTCCCGGATATGCTCCGGCGTGGTGCCGCAGCAGCCCCCCACGATGCCCAGGCCGAACTCGGAAGCCGCGTGGCGCACCTTGTCGGCGAAGAGGGCGGGCCCCAGGGGATAGACCACCTTGCCGCCTTCGTTGCGGGGCAGGCCCGCGTTGGGCAGGCAGCTGAGGGGCACCGGGGAGGATTCCGCCAGGGTCTGGAGGGAGGCGTGCATCTCGTCCGGGCCCGTGGCGCAGTTGAGCCCCAGGACGTCCACGCAGAGCTGGCCGATGGCGGTGATGACGGATTCGATGGGAGAACCGACCAGGAGCGTGCCGGTGGTCTCCACCGTGGCCTGGACCCACAGGGGCACGCGCTTTCCCGCGGCGGCCATGGCCTCCTTGGCGGCCCGCACCGCCAGCTTGATCTGGCCCAGGTCCTGGCAGGTCTCGATGAGGAGGGCGTCGGCGCCGCCGGCGAGGAGGCCGTCCATCTGGACGCGGTAGGAATTGAACAGGGTCCGGTAGTCCACGTGGCCCAGGCTGATGAGCTTGGTACCCGGGCCCACGGAGCCCACCACGAAGCGGGGCCGCTCGTACGCGGCGGCCACCTCCTTGGCGAGGCGCACCGCCGCCACGTTCAGGTCAAAGGCCCGGTCCCCGAGGCCGAACTCCGAGAGCACCAGCGGGTTGCAGCCGAAGGTGTTGGTCTCCACGGCGTCGGCGCCGGCATCGAAGTAGTTCGCGTGGATCTTCTGGATCCACTCCGGCCGCCGCTCGTTGAGCAGTTCCACGCAGCCCTCGAAGGCCGCGCCGCCGTAGTCCTCCACGGTGGGGTTGTTGGCGAAGATCTGGGTGCCCATGCCGCCGTCCAGCAGCAGCACACGTTCGGCGAGGAGGGAGGCGAGGGTCGTCATTCAGAGTCCGAGGTATTCGATGGCCACGTCGCCGTGGATGCGCACCTGGCAGGCCAGGCGCTGGTCGGAGGCGGCTTCCAGGCCGGCGAGGAAGTCCCGCTCCTCGGGCGCCGGCGCGCTGCAGGCCTCCAGGCCCGAAGCCACCCGGACGCGGCAGGTGCCGCAGGAGCCCGTCTTGCAGCCGAAGGTGATGTCGGCGCCGGAGGCCTCGGCGATGGCTTCGAGGGCCGTGCCAGCCGGCGCCTCGACGAGCATGTCCTCGAGCAGGAAGTGGACCGTGCAGCGGGCGGTCATGGGAGGTTCCGGATGAGCAGGGAGGCGGGCCCCACGGGGACTGGGCCGGACAAAGCGGGGGAAGGATTCCGGAAAGAGGTTGTCTTTTCATAAAGGCACTCGAGTTCAGCGAGGCCGGCTTTTTGGCCTCGCTGAACTCGGGTGCGGATAAGGGGGATGGGGAAGGAAGGGCCAACCCGGATCGCCTCCGCCTTCGTGAGCGAACGGCCCTGGCCCCCGCATCGTGGCCGAGGGCTGGAAGGCTTTGGACCGTGGTTCGCCCTCGGGGACGGGCGCCCCGAGGGTGAACCGCGGTCCCCTGTGAAGGTCAAAACCTCGATATCGAGCGAACTCAAGCCTGCGTGCGTCAACCCGAAGAGGTCATGAAGGGAATGAAATGTCACGCCGCCCCCCCGGCGCTCTCCGCCCGACCCGGCAGCAGCGGCGCGACCAGCTCCACCTGCCCGAAGGGCGCGCTGAGCTGCAGCCCCGCCACCCGGCTGCGGATCTTCCCGATGAGTTCCTGGGCGATGTCGAGGCCTTCCTTCACCTGATCCTCCGCCCGGTTCCACTTCGCCATGCGCTCCAGCAGCGCCGGCGGCACGAAGACGCCGGGCACCTCGTGGGCCATGAACTGGGCGTTGCGGGCGCTCTTGAAGGGCCAGATGCCGGCGATGACCGGCAGGTGGAAGGCTTCGGCGAAGTCGAGGAAGCGGAAGAGGGAGTCGGCGTCGAAGACCGGTTGGGTGATGGCCCACTCGGCGCCGGCCTCCACCTTCCAGCGGAAGCGCGCGTTCTCCCGCTCCAGGTCCATGGCCACCGGGTTCGCCGCCACGCCGATGGAAAAGGGCGTGGGCTCGCCGATGCTGCTGCCCCCCAGGTCCAGGCCCGAGTTGAGGCGGGCCAGGATGTTGGTGAGGCCGATGGCGTCCACGTCGAAGACCGCGGTGGCCTGGGGGTAAGGGCCCAGTTTGGGCGGATCGCCGGTCACCGCCAGGATGTTGCGCAGGCCGAGGCCCGCGGCCCCCAGCAGGTCGCTCTGGATGCCCAGGAGGTTGCGGTCCCGGCAGGCATAGTGGAGGACGGTCTCGATGCCGACCTCCCGCTCGATGATGGCGGCGGTGGCGAGGGCCGACATGCGGGCCACGGCCCGGGGGCCGTCGGGGACGTTGATGGCGTCGGCGCCGAGGGCCTGGATCTGGCGCGTCTTCTCCACCAGCTTGGCGGCGTCCATCCCTTTCGGCGGCACCAGCTCCACCGTGGTGACGAACTGGCC
>JBGASS010000090.1:0-10514 GCA_044229555.1 Holophagaceae bacterium | reverse complement strand
AAGGTCAGGGTGAGCCACTGCTCGGTGAAGATCTGCATCCAGTTCCCGATGTTCGAGACCAGGGCCGCGATGAGGAAGATCCGCAGCCCCCTGGACTGCCAGACCGGCGGGGCGCTCAAGGCCAGGCCTCCACCAGCAGGGCGAGGGCCAGGCCGCCGCCGATGCCGAGGGTGGCCACCCCCAGCCCGCCGCCCCGGAGGCGCAACTGGTGCACCAGGGTCACGACGATGCGGGCGCCGGAGGCGCCGATGGGATGGCCGAGGGCGATGGCGCCCCCCGCCGCGTTCAATCGCTCCAAGGGCAGATCGAGCTGCCGGGCGCAGACCAGGACCTGGGCGGCGAAGGCCTCGTTGAGCTCCCAGAGCCCGATGTCCCGGAGCGCGAGCCCGTGGGCGGCGAGGAGGGCGCGCACCGCGGGCACCGGCGCCTCCCCCATGTCGAGGGGGTCCACCGCCGCTTCCGCCCAGCCGAGGATGCGGCCCAGGGGCTTCGCCTCCCCGCCGTCCTCCCGCCGGGCCAGGACCAGGGCGGCGGCGCCGTCGGAAAGGGCCGACGCGTTCCCAGCGGTGATCTGCCCACCAGGGGCAAAGACGGGCCGCAGGGCCCTCAGCGCCTCCAGGGTGTCGCCGGGGCGCACGCACTCGTCCTCCCCCAGCTGGGGCAGGGGATGGAGCTCGGCGCCGAAATCCGCGGCCGAGGCCTTGAGGTGGCTGGCCAAGGCGAAGCCGTCGGCCTCGGTGCGGGTGACGCCGTGCCGGGCCGCGAGCCGCTCCACGGTCTCTCCCATGAGGAGGCCCGTCACCGGGCAGCGCAGGCCGTCCTGGATCATGACGTCCGGTGCCTCCCGGTGCCCCATGCGCAGCCCCCGGCGCAGGCCCGGGAGCAGGTGGGGCGTGTCGGACATGGCTTCGCTGCCGCCGGCGAGCAGGGCGCCCCGGGCGCCGAGGGCGAGGGCCTCGCAGCCGTGGAGGAGGGCCTGCAGGCTGGAACCGCAGGCCATGTTCACCGTGCTCGAGAAGCAGCGGTCGCCCAGGCCGGCCTTGAGGGCGATGGTGCGGCCGGGGTTCATGCCCTGGGTGTGGCTCCGGGCCATGCCCCAGACTGCCCGCTGGATCTCCGGCAGGACCGGGTCCCGGGCCAGCCGGGAGACCAGCTCAACCCCGAGGTTCACGGCCCCGAGGCCCGCCAGGGCGCCCAGGTAGCGTCCCTGGGGCAGGCGCCCCGCCGCCAGGATCCGGATCTCCAGCGGGAGCGGCCCGCTGGCCTGGACGTTCAAGGAAGCTCCGGCAGCGGATTGTCCGGGGTGGCTTCCCGCGGGCCCAGGAGCACGTCCGGGGGATACCACCCGTCCAGCACCGCCTTGTGGCGGGCCATCCATTCCCGGAGCCAGAAGACGGCCCGCAGGTGGATGGGGTGGTCCCCGGTGCTGGCGGGCAGGCCCCAGGCGTCCAGCCCGAGCTTCCGGGCCAGGTAGAGGGCCCGGGGCAGATGGAAGTCCGAGGTCACCACGTAGAGGCGCCGGACGCCGAAGACGTCCCGGGCCCGGCGCAGGCTGTCGTAGGTTCGCCGGCCGGCGAAGTCCGCGACGATGCGGGCCTCGGGCACGCCCTGCTTCAGGAGCCAGCGGCGCATGGCCATCGGCTCGTTGTAGTTCAGGGAGCGGTTGTCCCCGCTCACGATGAACCAGGGCGCCCGGCCGGAGCGGTGGAGGGCCAGCGCCGCCTGGAGCCGGGCTTCCAGCACCGCGGTGGGCTCGCCGTCCGCGTAGACCCCCGCCCCGAGGACCAGGACCGGGGCCTGGAGCCCGGGCCGGAAGGCGTCGGCGGGCAGCAGGATCCTATCCCGGGCGGCCACCGGGAACCTGCGATGGATCCAGATCAGGTCACTCATGAGCCCCAGGCACAGGACCAGCCCGATCCACCGGAAGCGGGGACTGGGCCGATCCGGCCTTCGCCAACTCAGCCGGGAAAGGATGCTCCGATGGGGATTCGCCATGCTGGGTTAGCATAGATGCTTTGCCGCACTTCCCGCCCCTGGGGCCTGTTTCCTGGATCCGAATGAATCGCCTACGCTCCGCCCGCCCCTCGAACCATCCCCTCGCCCTCCACGCCCGAGCCTGGCCCCTGGCACTCGTGCTGCTGGCCGCCACCCCCGGCTGCTTCCGCGCCACCGGCGTCCAGAGGTCGGTCCTGGCCGCCGAAGAGATCCCCGTCACCGGCGGCGACCGGCCCGCGGGCCTGAAGGCCGCGGCGGGACCGGGGGACTACTACCTCGGGAATGATTTCATCGAGCTGGCGGTGGACGGCACCCCCTTCGGCGAGCGGGACGCCATCGCCGGCGCGGCCAGCGGCGGGAGCGTCGTGGACATCGGTTACATCCAGTTCGACACGAGCTACCGCCGGGTCTCCATGCCTTCCGACAGCCTGGACCGCCTTACGCCGGTGGTGAACCAGGACCCGGACCTCCAGCTGGTCTTCGACCGCTACGAGCCCAAGGTGGAGAACGACACTGCCACGATCCAGGCCACCGGCGGCCTCCACGACCCCAAGCACAAGCTGGCCGGAGCCCAGTGGGACGCCCGGGACCGGGTGGTCGGCGTCACCGCCGTGCACAGGATCGAACTGGCCCGCCAGGGCCGGCACTTCAGCCTGACGACGACGCTCACCAACACCGGGGCCGGCAGCCTGCCCATCCGCAGCCTCGGCGACGCCCTCCTCCAGCGCGGCGGGGGATACCGGGCCGTGGTTCCCGCCCAGCAGGACGCGAACGGCGCTCCCATCACCAGCTGGGGCGTCCAGATTCCTGGAAGCAGCTTCCTGCAGCCCCTGGCGACCTCCGTCCAGGCTCCCATGGTGGCGTTGATGGCCGCGGAGCCTGCGGCGGCCACGGCGGATGCCCATGCCAGCCTCGGCTTCCTCCCCGTGGACGCGGACAGCCTCCTGGTCGCCTGCGATCCCCAGCCCGCCCTGACCGAGTCCCGGCCGCGCTTCCCGGAGCGGGTGGTGGTGGGCGGTCTGGCCGGAGCCGGGATCGGGACGGGGCAAGCCCTCACCCACCGGCGCCGGATCTACCTCGCGGGCGGCACCTCGCTCTCGTCGAACCTGCCGAACCAGGCCACGGGCGTCCTGAACGTGATGCAGCTGGACCGCGTCCTGCTCCGTCCCGCGGACATGGGGTTCGTCTATTACCGGACCTTCGGCACCGCCGCCCGGGGCGGCCCGCTCCAGACGGAGGTGCGCTTCGAGCGGAACCTGGGCACCGAAGCCTCGCCGGCCTGGCAGGTGGAGCGCGTCGAATGGCGCGAACCCTACGAGAACGTCCCCTCCCAGTTCGCCGGACTGAACGACACCCTCGGGGTCTACCTTCCCATCGGAACCTACCGCGTGGTGACCCGGAACCGCTCCCAGACCTCCATCCTCTCCCTGGCCTCGAACCTGCTCAGCACCGAGCGCCCGGACCTGGTGCTGCCCCTGGTGGTCGAGAAGGACAAGCAGTTCTTCATGAGCGAATTCCTGAGCCCGGAACGCACCGAACTGCTCGGGGCGGACGGGAGCCTCAAGGCCAGCGTCTTCACGCCCCACTACTTCACGGCCCTGGGCCTGAACCAGGCGACCGGTCATTTACAGCCCCTGCGCCTCACCTATGTGGGCGTCAACGGCACCGCGGACCCGGACCTGCAGCGTTCCCGCAGCCTGGGAGGCGCCTTCGATCCGGTCACCCGCGCGAAGATCGGCGCATCCCTGAACATCGGGTCCTACCGGTTCCGCGGCGGGAATTCCACCTTCGGCGCCTCCTTCACCGAACTGGATTCGGAAGTCGCCTACTTCAAGCCGGGCACCTACACGGCCTACGCGACCCGGGGCCCCCTCGGGCTGCTCGACAGCCTCCCGGTCAAGGCCTTCGACGGCCAGACCACCGTGAGCCACCAGTTCGTCGTCGTCCCCGCGACCCTGCCCACGGGCTGGACGAGCTTCGACCTGCCCGGCGCCTCCCAGGCCACCACCGGCGGCTTCCTGCCCGCCGAGAAGCTCGCATCGGCGTTGGCCGAGCAGGTCCAGGTGGTCGGCCACACCGAAGCCGATCTCAACCCGGACGCGGCGGGGCTCTACTCGGATTTCCGCGTGGAATTCGGCGCGGGCACCGATACGGACGCGTCCCGCAGCACCCTGGGCCTCGAGCCCTTCGTGCTGGCCGCGCGCAGCTCCGAGCTGGGCTCCTTCGGCGCGGCCACGGCCCTCGCCACCCCCAAGCCCACCACCGATCTCCGCGCCGGGGCCCGGTCCTCGAGGGGCTGGACCCTGGCGGACTTCCTGGCCCAGGCGGAGGGCGCCTTCAACGTGGTGCACAGGCCCCGGGGACCCCAGGGACTCTTCACCCAGAAAGCCTTCAATCCGGCCCTCCCCCTCGGCGCCGGCGTGAACGCCTGGTGGACCGCCCCGGGCACCTTGTCCCTGGGCCGGACGAACGGTTCCTTCGAGGCCCTGGAACTCCTCCGGGCCGAAGGCTTCGACCCCGCGAACCCTGGAGCCTGGTTCGCCGAGTTCAAGCAGGTGCGGGGGGACTGGTTCGCGATCCTGAACCAGCAGGTCCCGGGCACCTTCACCAAGGGGCTGGGGCTCTCGGCGGCGCGCTTCAGCCTGGATACTCCGGTGGGCCTGGCCCGCACCTACCTCAAGACCGGGACCAGCGTCCTCAAGCAGGACGACCTGAGCGGGGTCCTGACGGCCCTGAAGGCCGGGGCGGCGGTGGCCTCCACCGGCCCCCTGCTGGATGTGAGCATCGGTTCGACAGGGCCAGGGGGGTTGGTGAGCGGCCAGAACGCCTCGGTCACCCTGAACATCGTCCTCACCGCCGGCGACTGGGTGCCCGTGGACGAGCTCCGCATCGTGGTCAACGGGCAGGTGGTGCAGACCCTTCCGGTCGCCACGGCCCTGACCCGCAACGACAGCCGCACCTGCTCCGGATCCCTCCAGGTGAGCCTGCCGGGGACCAAGGACGCCTGGATCGTCGTGGAGGCCGGCGTGAGCCTCGGCACCACGGGCGCCTATGCGGCGGGAACGCCCTGGGCGAAGATCTCCAAGGGCATCTATCCCATCGCCGTCACGAACCCGATCTTTGTGGACGTGAACGGTGGCGGTTACGCCGCCCCTGGGCTCTAATAGCATCCATCCCGGAGTGGCCGATGCCCGTTGATCTGGCGCCAGAACGGCTGCCGGAGGATACCGACGCCGAGCGCAGCCTCCTGGCGACGCTCTGCGCGCCGGGCGCCGAGCCCATGGCCGCGGACATCGCCTTCGCCCTGGAGGTGGAGGACTTCGTCCATCCGGCCCATCGCGCGGTCTTCAAGGCGCTGCGGGCCCTGCTCGAGGCACGGCTGGAGGTCAACGCCCTCACCCTCAAGGACGTGCTGGACCAGGAGGGCGCCCTCAACGCCGTGGGCGGCTACCCGGGCCTGGTGGAGCTGCTCAGCGCCGAGGAGGTGGGCCGGCCCCAGGCCCTGGCGGACCTCCTGCGCCGCAAGCACCGCCAGCGCCAGCTGATCCGCCTGGGCGCCCAGCTCGCCCGCCAGGCGGCGAACGAGGAGTCGCCGCCGGAATCCCTGGTGGAGCAGGCCGCCCAGGACCTCTTCCGCCTCGCCCAGGGGGACGCCCGGGCCAAGGGGCTGGAGCACATCAAGTCCATCGCCGACGAGGCCATCGAGGGCCTGGTGGACCGCATCGAGGGGCGGGGCGCGCCAGGGCTGCGGGTTGGCTTCCCCCGCCTGGACGCCATCACCCAGGGCTTCCAGCCCGGCAACCTGGTGATCCTCGCCGCGCGCCCCGGCATCGGGAAGACCTCCCTGGCGCTGAACTGGCTGCTGCGCTCGGCCCTGCACCAGGGGGCCCACACGGCCTTCTTCAGCCTCGAGATGAGCGCCGAGGAGGTTTTCATGCGCCTCCTCAGCGCCCACGCCCGGGTGAACATGAAGTCCGTGCTGGCGGGCGCCTTCGACGCCACCACCGAGGCGCGCCTCTACGCCAGCCGCGACGAGCTCATCAGCCTGCCCATCTTCATCAACGACCAGGCCAGCATCACCGTCCCCCAGATCACGGCCCAGATCGACCGCCACCTCAGCGCCGTGAACTCGAAGCTGGACCTGGTGATCATCGACTACCTCCAGCTCCTCAGCAGCCCCGAAGGCTCCCGGGCCGCCAAGCAGAGCGAGGCCGTGCGCATCGGCGAGATCAGCCGCGGCCTCAAGCTCCTCGCCAAGGACCGCGGGCTCCCCGTGGTGGTGCTCTCCCAGCTCAACCGCGAGGTGGAGCACCGCACCGGCGGCCGCCCCAGCTCAGCGACCTCCGCGATTCCGGCGCCCTGGAGCAGGACGCCGACATCGTGGCCTTCATCCACCGCCGCAGCGCGCAAGGCCAGGTGGACGCCGAGCCCGAGCGCACGGCGGAGCTCATCGTCGCCAAGCACCGCAACGGCCCGACGGGGAGCATTCCGCTGTATTTCGAAGGCGAGTACGCCACCTACCGGGAGATGGAGCGGGTGGCGGAGAGCAGCTACTAAGCGGTCGTCTCATCCCATCGGAGATCCTGACGGGCGGACCGAGTGGAACGGAATCCGGCCTTTGACCTTGGACGAGCACCCTTTCGGATGCGCGTTCGCGCCCACCCTGCGGAACGCGCATCCGGTGCCAGACGCGAAGCGTCGTCGCCCTCCGGTCCGGGCACGGCCGCTCGGGCCGAAGGTCTGACGAGGCGTCCGGCTACTGCGCCCTCCTTGATGCCCCACGCGTCGGATCAGGGAGGAAGGGGCAGGAAGGGCTCGTCAGGCCTTCGGCCCGAGCGGCGTGCCCGGACCGGGGGGCCACTCGCGCTGCGCGCTCGGCACCTCGCCCAACGATGGCCGGAGGGCGCGGCCATCGTTGGGCGAGGTGCTCCTTGAAGGTCAAAATCCGGGTGGGTGCTTCTCCTCGATGGGACTCGTCTCACTCCAGGCCGAAGGTCCCCGTCTCGAGCTCCTTCTTCACCACCGTCATGAACTGGTCGCCGACGGCGCCATCCACCACGCGATGATCGAAGCTCAGCCCCGAGTACATGATCTGGCGGATGGCGATGGCGTCGCTGCCGTTCTCGTCGGTGACCACCACCGCTCTTTTCGCGATCGTCCCGATGGCCTGGATGGCCACCTGGGGCTGGTTGATGATGGGCAGGGCGAAGATGTCGCCGAAGACGCCGGGGTTGGTGATGGTGAAAGTGCCGCCGCCGATCTCGTCGGGGCTGAGCTTCTTGGCGCGGGCGCGCTCGGCGAGGTCGTTGAGGCTGCGGGCCAGGCCGCCGAGGTTGAGGCTGTCGGCGTTCTTCACCACCGGCACGATGAGCCCCCAGTCGAGGCTCACGGCGATGCCCAGGTTGATGTCCTGCTTGTAGACGATGTTGTCCCCGTCCACGGAGCTGTTGACGATGGGGAAGGCCTGCAGGCCCTTGATGACCGCCTTCATGATGAAGGGCATGAAGCTGAGCTTGATGCCGTAGGTCTCCTCGAAGGCCTTGCGGTGCTTGGCCCGCAGGCGCGCCACGTTGCTCATGTCGATCTCGAAGATCGTGTAGACGTGGGGGCTCGTGTGGAGCTTCGACTTCATGTTGTCCGCGATGATCTGCGCATGCGGCTCATGGGCTCGACCTTCACCCGCTCGCCGCTGGCGAAGGCCGGCACGTGGGGGGCCGGCGGCACCGCGAGCTCGGGCACCGCGCCCAGGGTGGGGGCGGAGGGGTCATGGGCGGGAGCCATGGTGGGCATTTCGCCGGCGCCGCGGAGGCCGGGGCCTGGGCCGGTCCCGCGCTTCGCCAGGTAGGCTTCCATGTCCTCCTTGGTCACCCGGCCGTTCTGCCCGCTGCCGGGCACGAGGCCAGGTCCACGCCGTGCTGCTTGGCCATCTCCCGGACGAGGGGGGAGGATTTCGTCCGCAGGCGACCCTCCAGGCTGTTGTCGTCCTCGTCGGCCATGGGGTGGACCGGCGCGGCGAGCCTGGCTTCGGCCGGCGGCGGCGCGGAGGCAGGCGCCGCCGCGCCGCCGCCCTTGCCCAGAGGCGTCCCCCAGGCGCGCCACGACGCTGCCCACGGGGACGGTGATGTTCACGTCCACGAGGATCTCCAGCAGCGTCCCGGCGATGGGCGACGGGATCTCGGCGTCCACCTTGTCGGTGCTGATCTCGTAGAGCGTTTCGTCCTTGCCGATGGCCTCGCCCACCTTGCGGTGCCACTTCAGCACGGTGGCTTCCGCGATGCTTTCCCCCATCTGGGGCATGATGACGTCGAAGGCCATGGTCTCTCCTAGGCGGACAGGGCGGGGGTCTGCAGGTGATGGGATGTGGAAAGCTGGAAGGCGTGGGCCAGCTCCAGGAGGCGCGCGTCCGAAAGGGCGGGGCCGATGAGCTGGAGGCCCACGGGCAGCGGAGGGCCCGGGGCGTCCAGGGGATCGGCGAAACCCGCGGGGACCGACAGGCAGGGCAGGGAGGCGAGGGGCGCGGCCACGCTGTAGGCGTCGGCCAGGTACATGGCCATGGGATCCGCGGACTTCGCGCCCAGGCGGAAGGGCAGGGTGGGGCTGGTGGGGGTGGCGATGACGTCGACCCGGGCGAAGGCCTCGGCGAAGTCCTTCGCGACCAGGGTGCGGGCCTTCAGGGCCTTCAGGTAGAAGGCGTCGTAGTAGCCCCGCGAGAGGCAGAAGGTCCCCAGGAGGATCCGCCGCTTCGCTTCCGGGCCGAAACCGGCCTCCCGGGTGGCGGCGAGGGTCTCGTGGAAGCCTTCCCCTTCCGCGCTCCGGCCGAACCGGGCGCTGTCGAAACGGCTCAGGTTACTGCTCACCTCGCTGGTGCAGAGCAGATAGTAGGCGTCGAGGGCGGCGGAGGTGTGGGGGAGGGAGATCCGCTCGAGGCGGGCGCCCAGGGCTTCCAGCGCGCTGAGGGCGGCCTCGATGCAGGCCCGCACCGGGGCCTCGATCCCCGCGCCGAAATACTCGTCGGGGAGCCCGATGCGCAGGCTCGCCAGCTCCGCCGGGCGGAGCCGGTCGAGGCGCTCCAGTCCCGGGAGGTCGATGGACGTGGAATCCAGGGGGTCCCGCCCCGCCAGGACGCGGAGGCAGGCGGCCAGGGTCGCCGCGGACCGGGCCACCGGCCCCGGCTGGTCCAAACTGGAGGACATGGCGGACAGCCCGTAGCGGCTGAGGACGCCGTAGGTCGGGCGGAGGGCCGTGACATTGCAGAAGGCCGCGGGGAGCCGGACGGAGCCCCCGGTGTCGCTGCCCAAGGCCAGGGGCGCGTAGCCCGCCGCCACCGCCACCACGGAGCCGCTGCTGCTGCCGCCGGGGACCCGGCCGGTATCCCAGGGGTTGCGGGCCGGGCCGTGGGCGCTGTACTCGCCGCTGGAGCCCATGGCGAATTCATCCAGGTTGGCCTTCGCGAGGGGCACCGCGCCCGCCTCGAGCAGCCGCCTCACCACCGTCGCGTGGTAGGGGGAGCGGTAGCCCTCTAGGATCCGGGAGCCGGCGCTCATGGGGGTGCCCGCCCAGTTGAAGTTGTCCTTGAGGACGAAGGGGAGGCCGAGCACCGGTGTCCGCTCGCCGGCCTGGAACCGGCGGTCCGCCTCCCGCGCCGCGGCGAGGGTGGTCTCCGCGTCGTGCCACAGCACGGCGTTCAGGGTGGGCTCGAGCCGATGCATCCGCTCCAGGGCGGCCTGGGCGAGGTCGACGGCGGACAGGCCGCCCTGGACCAGCCCTTCCCTCTCGTGCTGCACCATGCCTGCGTCCATTCGAAGCGTCTCCCGGACCTGAAAGTGTGCCAGCAAGCTCCCTGGGAGTCAGCGCGAGGGGACCCCGGGGAGGGGACCCCGCGGGACCGGGGAGGCGCCCCGGTCCATGGAATTTTCCGCATCAGGGGTTGCCACGAACTCGGGTCCTGGCGATGCTGTGTGCCTCTTCATTACTCCAAGCCCACAGGGCTAGCATAGGGACTGACTCTACATTCCTGTTGGAAATAGGCTACCATCCACCCAACCACCGCCATTGACAGACGCCCTGTCCACTTCCCCTTATTTCCGCCGCCGATGAACCCATTCGAGATCCTGGAACTGCTGCCCGGCGCCTCCATGGAAGAGATCAAGGCGGCCTATCACCGGCTGGCGAAGCAGTGGCACCCGGATCGCTTCTCCGGGGAGGAGAAGGCCGCGGCGGAGGACCGCTTCCGGATGCTCTCCGAATCCTTCAACGCCCTGAAGGATCCGGACAAGCGCAAGGCCTATGAGGACCAGTTCGGACGGCAGAAGGAGGCCTCCCCGGCGCTGGAAGCCAAGCGCGCGCCCATCCCCGAGCGGACCGCGGAGGACTGGTTCAACGATGCGAAGGACTCCTACGCCCAGGGCGACCTCGAACGGGCCCTGGGGCTCATCCAGTACGCGATCCGGCTCGACGCCACCATCGCCGCCTTCCACGTCTTCATGGCCGACGTCATTGAGAAGACGACCGGAAACCGG
>JBGASS010000089.1:0-8249 GCA_044229555.1 Holophagaceae bacterium | reverse complement strand
GGGGCTGACGATGTGGTCGGCGCCGGCGGCCTTGAGCTGCTTCTCCGTGCCGAGCTTGGCGCTGCGGGCCACGATGGGCAGGTCGGGGCGCAGCTGCTTGGCGGTGAGGGTCACGAGGACGTTGTCGGCGTCCGTGGTGAGGGCGGTGATGAGTCCCTTCGCCCGCAGGATGCCGGCGCGCTGGAGGACGTACTCGTCCATGGCGTTGCCGTGGATGATGATGTCCCGGGCGAAGCGGGGGTTGGTGCCCTTGTTGGTGTCCTGCTCGATGAGCACGAAGGGGACGCCCGCCTGCTGCAGCTCCCAGGCGGCCTGGAAGCCCATCTTCCCCAGGCCGCACACGATGATGTGGTCCTGGTAGGTCTCGAGCCGCTTTTCCATGCGCCGCTCCTTGAGGTAGCCCTGGAGGTCGCCCTCGACGATGAGGGCGGTGAGGTTGGAGGCCGCGTAGGTGGCCACGCCGAGGCCCGCGACCAGGTAGAACATGGTGAAGAGCTTGGTGGCCTCGTTCACCGTGCCCAGCTCCCGGAAGCCCACGGTGAAGAGGGTGGTGATGGCCATGTAGAAGGCGTCCAGCCAGCCCAGGCTGGCCAGCAGGTGGTAGCCCATCCCGCCGGCCACCACCACCAGGCCCATCAGGCTGAGGGCGTGCCTCAGGCGCTTCATGGGCGGCGTGCTGCGGATGCGGTAGAGCCTCAGGTCGGGCATGGCACCACGCTACCTCAGGTGCCCCGTGACGCGGGCGGGAGGTTGTGCGGGCCGGGCGCCGCCGCGCCTAGCCCGGCAGGTTGGGCTTGATGGCGAAGTTGGCGGTGCAGAGGGCCACCATGGTCTTCCCGCAGTGGATCCGGCATTCGGTGACGCCCCCCCGGGGGGAGAGCCGCATCACCGTGGCCTCGGCGCGGGTCTCGCCCCGCGCCGGCTCCAGGTAGCGGATGTGGAGGTCGCTGGTGGCGAAGGGCATCAGGCCGTCGAAGGCCGTGGAAAGGGCCAGGGCGGAGACCATGTCGGCGATGGTCGCGAGGACCCCGCCGTTCACCACCCCCCGGGGCCCGTTCATCACCGCGTCCCCGGGGCGCAGCAGCATCACCGCCTGGCCCGGTGCGACGGCTTCGATGGTGAGGTTCCAGCCGGTGATCAGGGGCCAGGGATGGAAGCGCGCCCGGAGCCTCTCGAGGAGGTCGGGCGCGACGGCATCGGGGAGCTTCGGCCTGGGCATGGCCCCAGTCTAGGTCAGGGGCAGTGGCGGAGGCGGGAAAGGGGCCTTCAGGCCTTGGCCTTCCGGAGGACGAAGACGAGATCGGCGCGCTTGTCCGCCTCGAGCTTCACCGCCCGCTCATCCGGAGCGTAGCCCTTGAGCCGGACCCGGACGAAGTAGTTCCCGGCCTTCACCAGGACCAGCTGGACGAATCCGGATTCGCCCGTGGAGCCGGCGCGCTCCGTGGTGCCGCCGGCGTTGTCGAGGCTGACGGCCGCGTTCTCGACGGCCTTTCCTTCTTCGTCCTTCACTTCCACCACCAGGGTCGCGTACGGGCGCTGGGACTGATCGGGGGGGACCTCCTTCGCCCGGGGCGGGGTCTGCGGCGGCAGGGCCGGTACCGGCGTGGCCGCCGCCAGCAGGGCGAACAGGGAGAGGGCGGGAATCATGAAGGCTCCTGGGTCGGAGGGGGGAGGGGCGCCGGCGGCGGATGGCTGCCGGGCTTCTTCGTGGCCGGGTTGGGCTCGAGCACCAGGCGCAGCTCGATCTTGAGGGTGGGGGAGCCGTCCAGGTTCAGCTGCTGGGTCTGGGACCGGTATCCCGCCTTGGTGGCCTTGAGCACGTACTTGCCCGGGGGGATGGCGCCGAAGCTGGCCAGGCCCAGGGAGTTCGTCGCGACGTCCAGGCCCCGCTGGTTGCCTTCTAGGGAGACATTGACCCCCTCCAGGGGATCGCCGGGAATGTCCCGCACGGTGACCAGGACCTGGGTCCCCGGGTTCTCCGGAGGGGCGGGGTGGACCAACGCGGGCGGTAGCAGCAAGAAAAAGGGCATCAAGACTCCCGGTGTGGGCATCGGTCCAGGGCGGTCATCCTCTGTCGGGGCGAAGCCATCTTCAGTCTAGCGGGACCCGGTGGGGGCCGTTGCGGGGGCTGGTGGCTTGGCGGGGTCCGGCGCCGGGGCCGCAGCTTCGTCCTGGAGCCGGAATTCCAGGGTGGCCGGCCCGCCCTCCTGTATGGAAACCGTCTGTTCAGCTAGCTTGAACCCTGCTTTGCCCGCATTCACGCGGTAGGACCCCGGTTTCAGGTCTGAAATCCGGGCCGTTCCCGTGGCGTCGGTGAGCAGGGCCCGGAAGGGCTTGGTGAAGACCCGGACGGTGGCCTGGGGGACCGGCTGCGCCTTGCCGTCCAGGACGCGGATCTCGAGGGCGAGGGCCTGAGGCTCGGGCCTGGCCTGGGACGGGGCGCCCGGCTTGGCCTGGAGGTCTGGCGCAGCCCCGGCAGCGAGGGGCGCGAGGGTGCAAAGTGTCGCATAGATGATGGAATCAGGACGCATAGAAAAAATTCCTCCTTTCACCTGACGAGAAGTTCGTGCAGGGAGGGGGAGGAAGGTTTCAGCCGGGAAGACCCAGGGCCTCGCGGAGGGTCTGGGCCATGGCGAGGAAGGCCCGGCTCTGGGGGGAATCGGGATGGGATACCACCAGGGGCGTGCCCGAATCGCCGCCTTCCCGGATGGCCAGGTCGATGGGCACCTCCCCCAGGAAGGGCAGGTTCATGCGCGCCGCCGCGGCCTTCACGCCCCCGTGGCCGAAGATCTGGGTCTCGGCGCCGCAGGCGGGGCAGAGGAAGCTGCTCATGTTCTCGATGACGCCCAGGATGGGCACCTTCACCGTACCGAACATGCCGATGGCCTTCTTGGCGTCCAGGAAGGCCACGTCCTGGGGGGTGCTCACCACGATGGCGCCGCCCACCTTGGCGTTCTGGATCAGCGAGATCTGGATATCCCCGGTGCCCGGGGGCAGGTCCATGAAGAGGATGTCCAGGTCGCCCCAGAGCACTTCGCCGAGGAATTGGGTGAGGGCCTTGTTGAGCATGGGGCCCCGCCAGATCACGGGGCGGTCCTCATCGATGAGGAAGGCCATGCTCATGAGCTTGATGCCGAACTTCTCCAGGGGCAGGATCTTGCCTTCGGGGGTCCCGATGGGCCCCTCGTCGCCGCCCACGCCGAACATCATGCCCATGGAGGGCCCGTAAAGGTCCGCGTCCAGGAGGCCGACCTTCAGCCCCAGCCTCGCCGCGGCCACCGCCAGGTTCGCGGCGAGGGTGCTCTTGCCCACGCCGCCCTTGCCGCTGCCCACCACGAGGGCGTGCTTGACCGTGGGCAGGAGGTTCTTGAACTCCACCTGGGGGCTCTTCTCCCAGGCGATGTCGACGTCCACGGAGGCCACGCCCGCCTGCTGGCCGAGGGTTTCCTGCAGGTTCTGCCGGATGGCCTTCTCCCGGTCCTGGTAGGCGTCGAGGAGCTGGAGGCTCACCCGGACGCGCCCTTCGGAGACGTCCAGGCCCTTGACGGCCTTCAGGGCGACCAAAGAGGCGCTGGTGCCGGGCACCTGGTAGGCATTGAGGGCGTCGAACAGGGCCGCGCGGCTGACTTTCTTGTCCATGGATCCGTCTCCAGCCCTCCAGTCTGACAGGGAGGGGCGGAGCTTCAGCCTTCGGCTCCGGATTCCGGGCCCGCCCTACTCGATGCGCCGGGTGACGGCGGCCACCCCGCTGGCGGCCAGGCCGAGCTCGTAGAGCCGCGCCTGGCTGCGCAGCTCGGGCCCGTCCGTGAAGCCCCGCCGCAGCACCTCGCCCTGGGCGCCGAGGGTCCGGCCCTTCACCGTGTCGTGGAGCTGGAGTTCCAGCATGTCCACCACCTCGGCCTCGAGGACCGGATCCACCAGGGGGAAGGCCACCTCCACCCGGTGGTCCAGGTTGCGCTGCATCAGGTCCGCGGAGGCGAGGTAGGTCTCCGAATGCCCGTCGTTGGCGAAATGGTAGATGCGGGCATGCTCGAGGAAGCGGTCGAGGATGCTGAGGACCCGGACGTTCTCCGACAGGCCCTCGAGGCCCGGGCGCAGGCAGCAGGTGCCCCGCACGATGAGGTCCACCTTCACGCCGTCCTGGCTGGCCTCGTAGAGGGCCTGGATCATTTCGGGATCCACGATGGCGTTCACTTTGAGGATCATGCGGGCGGCCTTGCCCGCCCGGGCGTGCCCCCGCTCCCGCTCGATGCGCTGCAGGAGGCCCCGGCGCAGGTGGTTGGGGGCCAGCAGGATCTGGTGGAACTTCGGCGGGCGGGTGTAGCCCGTCAGGAGGTTGAAGAGGTTGCTGAGGTCCTCGCCGAACTCCCGGCGCGCGGTGAAGAGGCCGATGTCGCAGTAGAGGCGGCTGGTGCGCTCGTTGTAGTTGCCGGTGGAGAGGTGGCAGTAGCGCCGGATGCCCGCCCCCTCCTGGCGGATCACGAGGCAGGCCTTCCCGTGGGTCTTGTAGCCCGGCAGGCCGTAGACCACGTGCACCCCGGCGCGCTCCAGGCGCCGGGCCCACGCGATGTTGGCCTCCTCGTCGAAGCGGGCCCGCAGCTCGACGATGGCCGCCACCTGCTTGCCGCGCTCGGCGGCCCGCTCCAGGGCCGCCGCGACGGGGCTGGCGGGGCTCAGCCGGTACAGCATCATCTTGATGGCCAGGACCTTGGGGTCGTCCGCGGCTTCCCGCACGAAGCGCACCACGCTGTCGTCGAAGCTCTGGTAGGGGTGCTGGAGCAGGATGTCCCGGCGCGCGATGGCCTCGAAGACCGTGGCGGCCTCCTCGATCTGCGGCACGGGGACGGGATGCAGGGCCGGCTCCTTCAGGTGGGGCAGGTCCAGCTGGTTGTAGAGCTGCATCAGGTCGGAGAAGGCGGTGAAGCCCGCGGTGGGGTAGAGGTCCTCGGGGCTGAGCTCCAGCTCGCTGATGAGGAGGTCCAGGAGGCTCTGGCTCAGCCCCATCTCGTACTGGAGCCGCACCGCCATGCCCCGGCGGCGGGTGCGCAGGCTCTCCTCGATGGTCTTCATCAGGTCTTCGCTGGGGTCCTCTTCCAGGGGGATGTCCCCGTCCCGCGTGATGCGCACCGTGGCGCAGCTCTTCACCACGTAGCCGCTGTAGAGGTGGTCCAGGTGCATGCGGACCACGTCCTCCTGGGGGATGAATTCGTGGAAGCCCCGCTCGCTGGGGAGCTTGAGGAAGCGCGGGGCGACGCTGGTGGGAACGTGGATGATGGAAAGTTCCGAGAGGGGCAGGCGTTCTGTGGCCTCGAGGATCTCCTCGGCCTCCAGCTCGGTCACCAGCACCAGGGCCCGGTTGCCCAGGCGGGGGAAGGGATGGCCCGTGTCCACGGCGAGGGGGGTGATGAGGGGCAGCAGGGTCTCGTGGAAGTGGTGGAGCGCGAATTCCCGCTGCCGTTCGTCCAGCTCCCCGGGGCTGAGGATGGCGATGCCCTCCGCTTCCAGGGCGGGGGCGATCTCCCGGTGGAAGATCTCGTGCTGGCGGTGGGCCAGCTCGTGCACCCGCTTCGAGACGGCCTCCAGGACCTGGCGCGGCGTGAGCCCCTCCGGGCCGGGTACGGTGATGCCGGCGTCGATCTGCCGCCAGACCCCCGCCACCCGGATCATGAAGAACTCGTCCCAGTTGTTGGAGACGATGCTCAGGAATTTCACCCGCTCCAGGAGGGGGACCGTCGGGTCCTCGGCTTCGTCCAGCACCCGCTCGTTGAAGGCCAGCCAGCTCAGCTCCCGGTTGAGCAGATGTTCGGGCTTGGGGAGGGAGCGGGTCATGGAAGCAGTATCGCGCCGGGGCGTGACGGGGCTGTAACCGAAGCCCGGTTCCGGGGGATTATGCCTTGAGTTTCCTGGGATCCCTTGAGATGATGGCCCTTCGCCCCGCCGGGGCGTTGACACTTTCACCCGGGCCGAGGAGGTCCGCACCCCAACGAGAGGGCCCCTTCGACGAAGCGGGCCAGGTAGGAGGAACCATGAACACCGACGTGATCGTCGTCTCCAAGCGCGAAGCCTTCGGCAAGACCCCCCTGCGCGACCTGCGCAAGAACGGCATGCTCCCCGCCGTGGTCTACGGCCTGGGCGAGCCCCCCGTCGCCATCGCCATCAGCCCCAAGGTCGTGGCCCGCATCATCGCCAGCGAGACCGGCCTCAACTCCGTGGTCTACATGCAGCGCGAGGGCACGGACATCAAGCGCCACGTCATCATCAAGGACGTGCAGCGCGATCCCGTCACCGGCCGCCTGCGCCACGTGGACTTCATGCGCGTGGATCCGGAGCACAAGGTCAAAGTGAAGGTGCCCGTGAAGATCATCGGCATCCCCTACGGCGTGAAGACCCAGGGCGGCATGCTGGACTTCGTCCACCGCACCCTTGAGATCGAGTGCCTCCCCAGCCTCATCCCCGCCCACGTGGACGTGAACGTGGAAGCCCTGAAGATCGGCGAATCCGTCCGCTTCGATCAGCTGGGCCTGGCCTCCACCCTGCGCATCCTCGGCGATCCCCATGAGGTCGTCGCCGCCGTCCACGGCAAGCCCGCGGAGGAGGAAGTGGCCGTCGCCCCCCTCACCGCCGCGGCGGAACCTGAAGTCGTGGGTACCAAGGGCAAGAAGGACAAGAAGTAGTCCCGAACTTTCCACCCTTCACCACGGGCGCCGGAAGGCGCCCGTGGTGTTTAGCCTGAAGGCTGAAGACCCGACTCCATGTGGACCCTCGTTCCCCTCGGCAACCCCGGCGACGACTACGCCGCCACCCGGCACAACATGGGCCGGCTCATGCTGCAGCGCTGGATGGAGGACCGGGACCTCGCGCCGAAGGCCGCGAAGCGCTTTCCGTCCGGCAGCCTCTATCCCCTCACGGACCGGCTCCAGGCCCTGGTGCCCGCCACCTGGATGAACCTCAGCGGCGAAGCCTGCGCCCAGGCCGACGGTGCCGGCATCTACGCCCGGCGCATGGTCCTGCTCTACGACGACAAGGACCTGCCCCTGGGCCTGGGCCGCTTCCGGCTGGACGGCAGCGACGGCGGCCACAACGGGTTGAAGTCCGTGTTCCACCATCTCGGGACGGAGAAGATCGCCCGGCTGCGCCTGGGCATCGGGCCCTTTGCGCGGCCTCTGCATGATTTCGTCCTGGGGGAATGGAACGACGCCGAATGGGATCGCATCGAGGCCCTGGACGCTCCTTTCGCGGCGTTCATGGAGAAACTGGCGGTGGTGGAGGAGCTCGCCACCTTGGCGAACCAGGTCAATGGCGGCACGTTCTGGCTGCACCCTGTAACAGGTGCGTAACAAGGGATCCCCGGACCTTGCGGGGGCCACAGTGATGGCGCAGCCTGGGGCCATGCGTGGCCTTCCCCTGATTGTCGCCCTTGCATCCTGCCCGGTCGGCGCGGCCGAGGGCCAGGGAGCTACCTTACTTGGGGCGGCGCCCTTCATAACCCTGAGCACTGGCGGCCTTCGAGGGAGCGTGTGTCGAGGGACTGGGGCGCCAGTTGCCGGCGTGGTGGTGCTCTTAACCGCGCGCGATGGCCGCACATGGGCTGCCAGGACGGGTGGGAACGGTGAATTCCGGGCTGGCCTTCTGCCCCCAGGGGAGTACCGACTTTCAATGATGATGGAAGGATCTTCATCCCGTGTGATTCATGGCTTCCGTGTCCGTCCGAATGCCTGGCTTATTGCCGGGGACCCGCCGCAGATGAATTGCGGTAATCCAGAAGGATGGATCCAGTTGAGGAACCGAGGTCACTCATACTACGAATCATCCACCGGGCAGTGCACGAGTTGGACGGCCGAGGAACTGGAACGGTTGCCCCTGCACTGAAGCTCGAGGTCGACTGGGCGCGATCCGGGCTTGCGGGGACCAGTGCGCGGGCCGGTTGACGGGTGGGCGCGCGGTGAAGGATCGGCGATTCACCCGAAGCTGCGGATATGAGAGCCCGAAGGAGGTGCGCCTGAGCCGGCTGCGACGCCGTTCAGGCAAAGCGTATCGGCGCTCAGATCCGCCCCATTGGGCCATTCGACGTAGTAGCCCCCGTTGCGGACTTGCAAGAACAGGGCAAGGTCCTTGAGTTCCTCGAAGGCTTCGCTCGTGAGAAGCGGCGCGACATCGAACACCCTTCGAAGGCCGTCCTCGAAGGTCACCTCCAAGGTCCAGTCCCGGTTTGCGGTCAAGGCAGTGATCGTCCGCATCACTCGAGCCCC
>JBGASS010000088.1:0-8512 GCA_044229555.1 Holophagaceae bacterium | reverse complement strand
TTTGTTAGTAATAATTTAAATTATTACAAAACATTCCTTGAATGAAAGGACCTCCCGGACGAGAGCCGGATCCGAGGCTGGGCCTACCTGCGGCCCTTCAGGTGCTTGTCGAGGAACTCGAGGATGCCCTGGTAGGCGGCCACCTGGTTCTTCTTCTTCGAGAAGCCGTGGCCCTCGTCGTCGAAGACGAGGTATTCCACGGGGACGCCGGACTTCTTCACGGCGGCCACGATATCGTCGCTTTCGGCCTTGAGGACCCTGGGATCGTTGGCGCCCTGGACCACCATCAACGGCATGCGGATCTGGTCCGCGGCGAAGAGGGGCGACGTGGCCTTCAGCGCCTCCCGGTCCTTCACCGGATCCCCCAGCTCCAGGTACATGGCCTTGCGCTGGGCCTCCCACCACTTGGGCATGCTCTCAAGGGTGCGGATCCAGTTGCTCACGCCGAAGATGTCCACGCCGGCCTTGAAGGCCTCCGGGCGGTAGGCGAGGGCGGCCAGGGTCATGTAGCCGCCGTAGCTGCCTCCGATGATGCCGATGCGCTCCGGATCGATGCCGGGCAGGGAGGCCAGGAAGGTCTTGGCCTCGACGCAGTCCCAGAGGGGCTCGCGGCCGTGCTTGCCGTCGTCGGCGGCGAAGAAGGCCTTGCCGTAGCCGCTGGAGCCGCGATTGTTGATGCCCAGTACCGCGTAGCCATGGTTCACCAGGTACTGGATCTGGGCACTGTAGCCCGTGCGGGTCTGGCCGCCGGGGCCGCCGTGGACCCAGACGAGGGCCGGGACCTTCGCGGCGGGGGACGCGGTCTTCGGCATGAAGAAGACGGATGGGATGACCAATCCGTCGAAGCTCTTGAAGCGGACGATGCGGCGGCTGTCCACCAGGTCCGCGTCGATCTTGGCGAGGCCTTGGGTGAGGGCCTTGGCCATGCCGGATTTCAGGTCCCAGATTCAGGTTGAGGCTGCGGTCCCCGTTCACGTAGAAGGACGCCTTCGTCTCGCTGGGGCTGAAGCGCAGGTTCCGGATCTCGCCCACGGCACCTTCGGCAGGGGGAAGGGCCTTTGCCCGTCGCCATGTCCAGGGACGCGGGAGGGCGTAGAGGCGCCTGGCTGATCATCGCGGTAGCGGCCGTCCTCCGAGAAATAGCAGTCCACGACCTCCCAGTCCGCCTTCTCGATCTCGGCGGCGGTGCCCGAGTCCAGGCGCACCTCCACCACCCGGGAGAACTCCGACCCGTCGTTGGTGAGCACGACCAGGCCGGCCGAGTCCGGCGTGAAGGCCGATGGGCTCACGTCCGCCACCCGGCCGGGATGGGCCAACAGCTGCCGGGTCTCGCCGGTCCGCAGGTCGGCCACGTGGCATTCCTTGTCCAGGGTGGAATTCACCTTGGTGAGGGCGAGCCAGCGCCCGTCGGGGCTCACGTCGCCGGGCTGGAAGCCTTCGTTCTTGAAGATCAGCTTCCGGGAGAGGTCCTTCACGTCGTAGCGGTACACGTCGATGTACTTCGGGTCCCGTTCATTGCTGAACACGTAGAACCCCGTTCGCTGCCCCTTGGAGTCCTTGGCCCAGCCGTTGAAGGAAGCCTTCACCTTGGCCCCCGGCGTCAGGTCCTTCAGGCTGCCGTCCTTCTCCCGGACATAGAGATGGTTCAGCTCGTTGCCCCCCTGGTCCCGGGTCACGAGCACCCGCTCGCCGTCCGGCAGGAAGGCCACGGCGTAGGTGCTGTCCTTCGTCGAGTCCGTGAGGGGCTTGAAGGCGCCGCCCTTCAAGTCCACCGTGCCGGCGTTGAAGATGCCGCTCTGGTTCGAATGGAGCAGGAGCCTCGATTCGTCCGGGCTGAAGTCCGCGCCGCCGAAGCTGGTGGTGGCCATGAACTGGCCGATGGAATAGGCCTTCGGCGCGCGCTTCGCGGCGGGCTTCGGCGCAGGAGCCTGGGCGGACAGGGGAATCGCCAGGGCCGAGGCCAGGACGGAGAGGGTTCGCTGACGGGTCATGGGAGCTCCGGGATGGGGTGTCCCCGAGCCTAGGGGGATTCCCTCCCGGCCACGGCAAGGATCGGCGAGCGCCCTACAGGGCCCGGTGAACCGCCTCCCCGAAGAGGCCGGCCACGTGGCTGGCGTCGTTCAAGCGGACCACCGACAGAGCGTCGGCGGCCTCCCCTTCCAGGAGGTTCAGCGTCGCCGGCGCCTGGCGGAAGGCCCAGAGCCTCGCCATGGGCAGGCCCAGCACCTTGCACAGCAGGGCCCGGTTCACCGCGTCGTGGGCCACCACCAGCAGCGTGTCCTCCGCGCCGAGGCCGTCGGCGATCTCCGCGAAGGCCTTCCAGCTGCGTTCCAGCACCTGGTCCATGGATTCCCCTCCCGGCATCTGAACGAGGTGGGGCGTGTCCCGCCAGGCCTCGAGGCGCAGGGGATCCGAGGCCCGGATCTCGGCGGCCAGCTTGCCTTCCCATTCCCCGTGGGCGATCTCCATCAGGCCCTTGTGGAGGGTGAGCCGCCCCGCGCGATCCCCCAGGGCCAGCTCCGCCGTGCGACGGGCGCGGGAGAGGGGCGAAGCCACGGCCTTGGTGATGGGCAGGTCCTTCAATCTCTCCCCCAAGGCCCGGGCCTGGCCTTCGCCGTGATCGGAGAGGGGGATGTCCATCTGGCCCTGGTAGCGGCCCTGCGCGTTCCAAGGGGTCTCGCCGTGCCTTGCGAGGATGATTCGCATGTGTCTCTCCCAATTGATTGATGTCTGACCGGGCCCTGACTACCCCCCGATCGGGCGTGACATCTAGTCACGCCCTCCCGCTCCTCGCTGCGCTCGATCGCGGAGGGGGCCCCGTCCCTGGGCGTTCCAAGGGCGTCTCGCCGTGCCTTGCAAGGATGATTCGCATGTGTCTCTCCCAATTGATTGATGTCCGACCGGGCCCTGACTACCCCCCGATCGGGCGTGACATCTAGTCACGCCCTCCCGCTCCTCGCTGCGCTCGATCGCGGAGGGGGCCCCGTCCCTGGGCGTTCCAAGGGGTTTCGCCATGCCTGCAGAGAAGGACGCGCATTACACCATCTCCAGATCGACGATGCCGGGGATGGCGCGGAGGGCGTCCACCTGCTTCTTGGGCACGACGCGGTCCACGGTGATGGCCGCCACGGCATCGCCGCCACCGGTGGCCCCCAGGGAAAAGTTGATGATGTTGATGCCGCCGGCGCCGAGGTGGGAGCCCACCAGGCCGATGACGCCGGGGCGGTCCTCGTTGCGCATCAGCAGGAAATGGGCGCGGGGGTCGAAGTCCAGCTCGACACCGTCGAGGCGGACGACCCTCGGACCGCGGTGCAGGGTGGCCTCGATGTCCCGGGCGCCCTTCACGTTCTCCACGCGGACCCGCAGCAGCCGGTCGAAGCCGTCGCCGTCGCCGCCCACGGTCTCGCTCACCTCAAGGCCGCGGAGGCTGGCCTCCTGCAGGGCGTTCACCGGCGTCACGCGCCCGGACGCGGAGCCCAGCAGGGCCGCCACCAGCATGCGCGTGAGGGGTTTCGAATCCAGCGCCTCCACGCGGCCGGCGTAGGTGAGGTGCAGCTTGACGGGGGCCGGCACGAGCCGGGCGCAGAGCTTGCCGAGGCTCGTCATCAGGGGCATCCAGGGACCCATTTCCCGGGCGGCCTCCGGGGACAGGGGGGGCAGGTTGACGCAGCCCGCCACGGCGCCGCTGGCGAAGAAGTCCAGGATCTGGCGCGCCAGGATGGTGCTCACCGCCTTCTGGGCCTCCGAGGTGGAGGCGCCGAGGTGGGGCGTGAGAATGAGCCGGGGATGGCTGCGCAGGGGGGAATCCGCCGGCAGGGGCTCGTGGACGAAGGTGTCCAGGGCCGCGCCGGCCAGGTGGCCCGAATCCAGGTGCTTGAGCAGGGCGGTCTCGTCCACCAGGCCGCCCCTTGCGGCGTTGATGAGGAAGGTGCCCTTGCGCATATTCTTCAGGGCCTTATCGTCCAGGAGGTTGGTGGTCTCCGCGGTGCGGGGGATGTGCAGGGTCACGATGTCGCACCAATGGAGCAGCTCGTCGAGCGGCATCATCGGCACGTCCATGCGGGCGGCCACCGCGGCGGGGAGGTAGCCCGTAAGGCCGGTCTTGGGCCACTCGCCGGACTTCATGCCGGCGTCCGCGGGCGGGATGTGCCGGGCCAGGGAGAAGAGCAGGGCCAGGGCGTGCTCGGCGGCGGCCAGGGTGTTCCCGTCCGGGGCGTTCATCACCGCGATGCCCCGCTCCGTGGCGGCGTCCACGTCGATGGTGTCCACGCCCGCGCCGGCGCGGCCGATGACCTTCAGCCTGTCGGCGCCTTCGAGCGCCTCCGCGGGCACCTTGGTGGCGCTGCGCACCAGCAGGACGTCGGCGTCCTTGAGGGCCGACCGGAGCAGCTTGGTGTCCTTGATGGGTTCGGAGACGTCCACCGTCCAGCCCGCCGCGCGGAAGGATTGCAGGCCGTCTTCGTGGATGCCGTCGCAGGCGAGAATGCGCATGGGGAGCTCCTGTGAACAGGGGAAAGGGGGAATGGGGCCACGGCGGTGCCCCGGGCACCGCAGCGGTCCACGATGAAGAACTAGGCCTTGAGGTACGGCGCCAGCACGTCCTGGGCGGCTTCGCAGCCGCTGGCGGCCACCTTCACGCCGCTGGCCTTGAAGGCCATCTCCAAGGTCGAGACCACCATCAGCGTGTCCAGGCTGTCCACGTAGCCCAGGTGCGCCACGCGGATCATGTGGTCCTCCAGCTCGCCCTGGCCGTTGGCCAGGCTGAGGCCGGCCTTGTCCCGCAGGGCCTTGAGGATGGCGCTGCTGCCGTCCACGGTCACGGCGGTGAGGGCGTTGCCCGGGGCCTTGGAGAAGAGGGGCAGTTCCCAGCAAGCCAGGGCGGCGCGGAAGGCCTTCGCCTGAAGTTCGGCGTTCGCGATCAAGGTCTCCACGCCGCCGATGCCGTCGGAAGCGGGGCAGGTGGGGCTCGCCCAGCTGGGCCAGGAAGCGCGGGCTGAGGGCCACGAAGGCGAGGCCCGGCTGCAGGGCCAGGGCCTTCTGGGAGCCGCAGACGAGGGCGTCGATGCCGTCCGACATGCGCACGTCATGCACGCCCACGCCGGTGATGCCATCCACGAGGACCAGGCAGTCGGGCTGGACCTCGTTCAGGACCGCGACGAGCGCCTTCACGGGGTGCCGCACCCCCGTGCTGCTCTCGTGCTCCTGGACGCAGAAGGCCTTCAGCTTCGGCGCGGACTTCAGGACCTCGCGGAGCTGGTCGGGCGTGAAGGTCTCGCCGTAGGGAGCCTGCAGCTCGAGGACCGTGAGGCCGTAGGCCTTGGCGATCTTCACCCAGCGCTCGCCGAACTTGCCGGCGTGCAGGACCAGCACGGCGTCGCCGGGGGCGCAGGCGTTCACCAGGGCTGACTCAAGACCGGCAGTTCCGCTGCCGGACAGGATCACCACCTCCTCGCCTTCGGCGAGGCGGTAGAAGCGGCGCAGCCCTTCCCGGGATTTCCGGAACAGGGCCTTGAAGGCCGGCGTCCGGTGATGGACCGTGGCCATGGACTGGGCTGAGAGACCCTCCGGCAGGAGTGGAGTGGGGCCGGGGGTCAGAAGGCGGGGCTTCGCGAGCATGGGCTCTCCTGACTGGACTTCAAGCGTGCAGTCCCCCGAATGACCCTTCAAGTCGCGAAAGATTTTTTTTATTCCGCTATGCTGAGGTGTTTGCCCCGGGTGCGGATTTCGCGATGGCCGCTCGGGGCCTCACTCCTTCGGCGCCACATGGCCCCGTTCCGCCAGCCGCTTGGCGAGCCGCTCGGCGAGGTCGATGGCGTAGTCGATGTCGGCGTCCGCGAGGCCCAGGTTGCCCGCCGCCGCCATGCCGTTGAGGATGGAGAGGGCGTAGTGTTCCACGCGGTGGAGGTTGCTCTCCGCGGGGACGGTTTCCGGTTTCGGTTCGCTCATGGCAGCTCCCTCCGAAGGGTAGGCCCGGAAGGGCGGGCGGCCAAGCGGCCCTTCAGCTTTCGAGCCCCTTGAGGTGGATCTGGGTCGCGTCGAGGGTCTCGTGGTCCTGGATCATCGCGACGTTCATGAGGATCTCCGTGATGGGCAGCTCCATGGTGCGGTGCATGCGGCAGGTCTCCACGAACTCCACTTCCGGGCGGTCCCAGCCCAGGATCGCGTAGGCGGCGGGGATGCTCTCCTCGGAGAGGTAGGCCGCGTGGATCAGCTCGCCCTGCTTCACGTAGAGGTAGCCCGTGTGCAGCAGGCCCGCCGCGTCCCGGTGGCGGACGGTGAGGGTGCTGGATTTCCGCTCCCAGTTCATCAGCTGGAGCAGGCTGCCCAGGGAGATGCCCCGCACCTTGCCCGCGGGCTCGTAGGAGCCCGCCGCCCGGATCTCCTCCATCAGGATGGACAGCTTCATGGGCTTGTGGAGGATGCGGAGGCCCTTGATCTGGTGGACTTCGGGCTTCATCTCCCGGTCGCCCACCCCGGTGATGACGATGATGGGCACCGAGGGATAGTGCCGGGTCATGTGGGCCACGAGCTTGTAGCCGTCCATGACGGGCATGTTGAGGTCCGTGACCAGCAGGTCGACCCGTTCCTTCTGCAGTACGTCCACCGCCTGCTGCCCGTTGGCGGCGGTGAGGAAGCGGAACTCCTGCAGGGGCCGGAGGCCGGTCTGGTAGAACCGCATGGTGAGGTCGTCGTCCTCCACCAGCAGGATCGTCTTCAGGGAGGCAGGCTCCGGCTTGACCGTCATGGTGGGAAGGATAGCGCAGGGCCGCGGGAACTGGAGTTCAAAGCGCCGTTTTCCATGGCCTTAACGCGCCTTCCCCTTCGGGACCCTGCGGCCGGGCGCGGGCTCCCGGGACAGGATCGCCAGCGCGGCGGCGCGATCCGCCGGGTGGGCGCCCTCCCAGTCCGCCCCCCAGGCGGGCAGTTCGGCGTCCTCGGAGGCCCGCAGGCGGCGGTGCTGGGAGGCCAGGGTCTGCACCACCGCCTCCCGGATGTTCTCGGGCCGGGGCGGGATGTGCCCCTCGAAGATGGGCAGGGCGAAGTAGGCCCGCACTTCGGCTTCCACGGGCTTGCCCCAGATGGCGTAGGTGCGGTCCCGGGGTCCGCCCACGGGCTTCTCGTTGAGGTTCTCGCCGTAGAGGTAGTAGAAGACCGCCTCCCCGTCGCTCCAGTTGCGCAGCACGTCGAAGGCGCCCTTCACCAGCAGCTTCTGCAGGCCCAGGTCGAGGGGCTTCTCCGTGCGGAAGTCCCAGGGGCCGACGTGGGCGTGGGCCACGGAGGGGTAGCCGACCTCCGTGATCATCACGGGCTTCCGGAAGCGGGCTTCGAGGGTCCGCGCCTTGTACACGACCCACCACCAGGCGTCGCGGATCTGCGTCTCGCTGGGGTAGTCGTCGTATTTGGCGATGGGATCGTAGGTGTTGATCCCGATGACGTCGAGGGCGTCGCCGAAGGTGAAGGAATCATGGCTGTCGAAGTTCACGCTGTAGGTGATCTTGCCCTTGAAGACCTGGCGCACCTCGCCGCAGAGCCGGCGCCAATGATCGGGGAAGGGGTGGGTGCTGGCCATCTCCGTGCCCACGCTGTACCACTCCACCCCCTCCTCCTGGGCGAGGCGGGCGAGGTCCACGTTGAAGGCGGTGTAGTTCCGCCACCAGGCCTCCCAGTCCTTGGGCTTGATGTTGCCCCGCCACCATTTCGCGTTGTCCGCCTCGTCCCGGAGGTTGATGGTGGGGAAGAACATCATCCGCAGGCCCTGGGCCTTCGCCTGCCGGAAGGTGCGGCGCAGGCTCAGCTCCGTGGGGCTGCTGGTGGGGTGGCGGCGGATCTCCAGGCTGTCGTAGCGGTCCATGCGGTAGATGGCCTGGAGGCTCACGGCGGTGGCGCCGGTCTCCCGGATGCGCGCCAGCTCCGCGCCATAGTCGTAGTCAGGCAGGCCCGCGTAGAGGCCGAGCACCATGCCCCGGGGCTGGGGCACCAGGCGGGTCCGCATCCGGCGCCGGGTGGCCACCAGGGCGATGGGCAGGGCCGCCAGGGCCGCCGCGGCCAGCACCTTCCTGGGGACGGATCCCCTCATGCGGCGCCCGGATCCTGGGCGGCCAGCTCCACCTTCACCTGGGCCACCCGGTTTCCCTCCATGCGCAGGACGGTGAGCTGGGCGCCTTCGACGTCCACCCGTTCCCCCGGGGACGGGACGCGCCCGAGGCGGGCCATGACGAGGCCCCCCAGGGTGTCGAAGCCGTCCCGCGCGAAGGCCATGCCCAGGCGGGCCTCCACATCCTCCACGTGGGTCTGGCCGCTCACGAAGTAGACGCCCTCCCCCGCCTCCACGAAATCCTTCTGGCCCTCGTGCTCGTCCTGGATCTCGCCGAAGACCTCCTCGAGCAGGTCCTCGGTGGTGGCGACGCCGGTCACCGTGCCGAACTCGTCCACCACGATGGCGAGCTGGAAGCGCTCCCGCTGGAACTGCCGCAGGAGGTCCAGCACCGGCATGCTTTCCGGCACGAAGACC
>JBGASS010000087.1:0-8570 GCA_044229555.1 Holophagaceae bacterium | reverse complement strand
TTTCGATCCCCAGGGCCACAGCACCACGGGCCTCGGCTTCCCCAAGCCCGACCACCGGGCCGGGGCCTTCGCCCTCATGAAGGGGGCGCCGGTGCAGGCCCTCCTGCTGCAGACCGAAGTGCCCAACCTGCAGGTCATCCCCGCGGGCAAGGATCTGGCCCAGCTGGAGTTCGAGCTCTACGAGCTGCCCCAGCTCCAGGTGCTGCGGGAGTCCCTGCGCCCGGTGATGGACCACTACGAATACATCATCATCGATCCGCCGCCGGCCCTCGGGATGATCACCCTGAACGCGCTGACCGCCGCCGACGAGGTCATCGTGCCCATGCCCTGCGAGTTCTTCGCCCTGGACGGCCTGGCGGAGCTGATGGAGACCCTGCACCGCATCCAGGGGGGTCCGAACCCGCGACTGCAGCTGGGGGGCATCCTCCTCACCATGGCGGAGGAGCGGACCAACCTGGGGGCCGCCGTGGCCGCGGAAGTCCGGCAGGCCTTCCCCGGCAAGGTCTTCAACACCATGATCCCCCGCAACATCCGGCTCGCCGAGGCCCCCAGCCACGGCAAGCCCGTCGCCTTCTACGACCTGAAGTCCAAGGGGGCCCAGTCCTACCTGAACTTCGCCCGCGAATGGATCGAGCGGGACCAGCAGCCGGAGGGGATGCCCGCATGACCACGGTGAAACGACCGGCCCTGGGACGGGGGCTCACCTCCCTCATGAGCCAGATCACCCCCGACGACGCCCCGACCCGGGAGCTGCCGGTGGGCAGCCTGGTGCCCAACCGCCAGCAGCCCCGCACCCACTTCGACGAAGCCTCCATGAACGACCTGGCCGCCAGCCTGCGCCAGCACGGCATCGTGCAGCCCATCGTGGTACGGCGGGTGGGCGACCGCTTCGAGATCATCGCCGGCGAGCGCCGCTGGCGGGCCGCCAAGCTGGCGGGCCTGCCCATGGTGCCCGTGGTGGTGAAGGAGATCCCCGACGACCGGCTCCTCGAGCTGGCCCTCGTGGAGAACATCCAGCGCCAGGAGCTGAACCCCATCGAGGAGGCCAAGGCCTACTGGCGCCTGGGCGAGCACCTGCGCCTCACCCAGGAGCAGGTGGCGGACCGGGTCGGCAAGTCCCGCCCCCAGGTGGCCAACACCCTGCGGCTCCTGCGCCTGCCCGGGCCGCTCCAGGAGCAGATCGCCCTCGGCAAGCTGGGGGTCGGCCACGGCAAGGTGCTGCTGGGGGTGGAGGACGTCCACCTCCAGGAGCAGCTGGCCCACGCCGTCATCCAGGAGCAGCTCAGCGTCCGCGCCCTGGAGGCCAAGCTCCAGCACCTGCAGAAGGCCCACAAGCCGAAATCCCGGAAGAAACACCCCCACGCAAGCGTAGTCTTCCTCAAGGCGGCGGAGGAGTTGACCGCCTGGAGCACCAAGGTGGAGATCAAGTCCAAGGGCAAGTCCGGCACCGTGGTCCTGCACTTCGGGTCCGAGGGCGAGCTGGACCGGCTCTTCGAAGCCCTGAAGCACGGCCCGAAGCTCGGCGTGCGGAGGTAGCCCCATGAGCTGGACGGGGCCCCATCCGGGATTGAGCGAAGCGAAGAGCGGGAGGACAGGACTTGATGTCCTGTCCGATATGGGGGTGGTCGCCGAAGGCGCGGTCCCAAGGAGGCCCAATGTCCTGGTTTATTAAGAAGCGTCAGCAGAAGATCGCGGTGGAAGCCAAGACCGTCCGGGTCCCCGAAGGCCTCTGGATCAAGTGCGAGGCCTGCCGGGAGCTGATCTACCGGGCCGAGCTGGCCAACACCCACAACGTCTGCCCCAAGTGCGGCTACCACTTCCGCATCGGCGTGGAGGAGCGCCTCGAGAACCTCATGGACGAGGGCTACGAGACCCTCTTCGCGGACCTCCAGAGCTCGGACCCGCTGAACTTCGTGGCCTCGAAGGCCTACAAGGACCAGCTCAAGCGCCTGCGGGACGAAGGCCAGGACCAGGACGCGGTGGTGGTGGTGGAAGGCACCCTCAGCGGCCACCCCGTGGTCATGGGCGTCATGAACTTCGACTTCCTCGCCGCCTCCATGGGCAGCGTGGTGGGCGAGAAGCTGAAGCTCGGCGCCGAGCGGGCCCTGGCGAAGCGCTGCGCCTACCTCATCGTCAGCTGCTCCGGCGGCGCGCGCATGCAGGAGGGGACCCTCTCCCTCATGCAGATGGCCAAGGTCAGCGCGGCCTTGGCCAAGCTGGACGTGGCGGGCCTGCCCTACTTCAGCATCCTCACGGATCCCACCACCGGCGGCGTGAGCGCCAGCTACGCCATGCTGGGGGACCTCAACATCGCCGAACCCAAGGCCCTCATCGGCTTCGCGGGCCCCCGGGTCATCGAGCAGACCATCAAGCAGAGCCTCCCCGAAGGCTTCCAGCGCAGCGAGTTCCTCCTGGCCCACGGCATGGTGGACAAGGTGGTCCCCCGGGACAAGCTCAAGGACTGGGTCGCCGCCTGCCTCGCCTGGATGCTGCCCGTCCGCGAGTCCTGAGGACCGTGCAGCCCGCCTCCACTTCCCTGGCCCGCCTGGAAGCCCGGGGCCACTGGGGCGTGAAACGGGGCCTGGAGAACATCCGCGCCCTCTTGCGGGAACTCGGCCATCCCGAGCGGAGCTTTTCGATCGTGCTCGTCGGCGGCACCAACGGGAAGGGCAGCACCGGCGCCTTCCTGGCCTATGCCCTGCGCATGGGGGGACATCGCGTGGGCTGGACCACCTCGCCCCACCTCGTCCATCCCCGGGAGCGGATCTGGATCGACGGATTCGCCCTGGATGTCGCGGCCCTCGAAGCGGCGCTGGAAGAAGTCTTCGCCGCCGAAGCGCGGGCAGGCCTGGAGGCCACCTACTTCGAGCTCATGATCGCTGCCGCCCTTCACAGCTTCCGCCGGGCGCAGGTGGCCATCGCCGTGGTGGAGGTGGGCCTCGGCGGGCGCTGGGACGCCACCAATGCCTGCGACCCCGTGCTCAGCCTGATCACCTCCGTGGGACTGGACCACACGGCCATGCTGGGCGAGACCCGGGAGGCCATCGCTCGGGAGAAGCTCTGCATCGCGCGAGATGGGAGGCCCCTCGTCCTGGGACCGGAGCTCGACCCTGCTTGGATCGGGCCCCTTCTGGAATGCACGCCCACGCTGTTCTCCGCGCCCGGAGTGGCCGCGGAGCGGGTGGCGTGGGATCAAACCCTCGTGGCCGGGCAGCCCCTCGGCCTTGCGGGGGGCCACCAGGTCCGAAACCTCGCCACGGCCCTGGAAGCGCTGCGGCGGCTCGCCGGCCTGGGCTTTCCCGTGGCACCGGCGCAGGCCGCCCGGGGTTTCGCGGAGGCCCGCATCCCCGGGCGGCTGTGGAAGGTGCCAGGTCTGGCAGCGGTCTGGATGGACGGAGCCCACAATCCCCAGGGCGCCGGAGCCCTGGCGGGACACGCCCTGGCCTGCGGCCTGCGGCCCCACCTGTTTGTCGGGTCCATGGGGGACAAGGATCTGCGCGGCGTGGCCGAAGCGCTGGTGCGGATGAGGCCCCTCAGCCTGACCTTCGTGCGGGGCGACGATCCGCGTTACGCCGGCCTGGACGCCCTGCGCGAAGCCTGGGGAGCGCCGGAAACGCCGGGCCTGGACCTGACCGGGGCCGCGGCGGCCCTTCGGGCACCCTGCCCCGAACCGAGGCTCGTCACCGGCTCCCTCTACCTGCTGGGCAACCTCTTGGAAGCTCTGGGCGTGGACCCGGCGGCGGGCCCTCAAGGATACTGATCCCATGTCCGCCAGCTCCTCCAAGGCCATCCTGCTCGCCCTGCTCGCCAATGGCGGCATCGCCATCTCCAAGTTCGTGGTCTTCGGGATCACGCACTCCAGCTCCCTGCTCACCGAGGGCATCCACTCCACCGCCGACTGCATCAACCAGGTCCTGCTCTTCGTCGGCATGAAACAGGGCGCCAAGCCCGCGGACCCGAGGCATCCCCTGGGCAAGGGCCAGGCGGCCTTCGTGGCCAGCTTCATGGTGGCCTTGATGCTGTTCAGCGTGGGCGGGATCTACTCGGTGGTGGAGGGGCTCCACAAGATCCGCCACCCGGAGGCCCCCCACGACCTGGGCTGGGCGGTCGGCCTGCTGCTCTTCGCCATCGGCCTCGAGGGGTGGTCCATGCGGGGCGCCCTCCAGGCCGCCAAGGCCGAACGCGGTTCCATGCCGCTGCTGCGCTTCATGCGCCGCTCCAGCAGCACGGAACTCGTGGTGGTGCTGGCCGAGGATTTCGCCGCCCTGGTGGGTCTCGTGCTGGCCCTGGTGGCGGTGCTGCTGGTGATGGTGACGGGCAATCCGGTCTGGGACGGCATCGGGAGCGTCGGCATCGGCCTCCTCCTCATCGCCGTGGCCTGGTTCGTGGGCGTGGAGGTCACCAGCCTCCTCATGAACGAGGCGCCGCCGCTGGCCCTGCGCGCCGCCATCCGCCAGGTGGTGGACGAGGACCCGGAGGTCGAAGCCTGCCTCAATCTCATCGCCGTGGTCATCGGCAGCGAGCGGCTGATGGTGGCCCTGCAGGTGAAGTTCAAGGAACAGGCCACCGGCCATGCCCTCGTCGACGCCATCAACGCCCTGGAAGTTCGGCTGAAGGACCGTTTCCCCCAGATCCAGCACCTTTTCGTGGAACCGGACCACACCTGAGGCGGGACTCAGTCCCCTTCCTGGATCCAGCGGAAGGCCTTCCCGTTCCACGCGATTCGCGCGCTGGCCTTCTCCGACCAGACCCAGACCATGGCGTCCGCCTTTTTCGGAGCCTTGGCCTTCCGGACCTCCCACTGATCGAAATCGTGGTCACGGAAGTGGTTGAAGTCGGTGGTCGCCCCCAGCAGCACCGGGGCCCTGCCGCCACCCCACACCACCAGCACGCCCCGTTCCTTCCCCTTGGCGAGCACCACGGCGACGGCGCGGTCCGGCGTCCCGTCGCCATCGAAATCGCCGACGAGATCCGGCAGGGACAGGTCGGTCCTTCGGGCCACCTTCGAGGCGGCGAGGGCGGAGGTCACGGGCGGGGCCGGATCCGGGGATTGGATCCAGGCGGAAAGCAGGACGGCGAGGAGCATGGGGCTTCCTTCGGTGGGACCCCGCGGAAGGGGTGGGTTTCAGGTCGCCCGGTTCGCCACGAGCCAGAGCAGGAAGAGCAGGAAGGCGATGCTGGCGCCGCAGCCCTTGGCCACCTGGGGCCAGCGCAGCGAGACCCGCCGGCTTACGAAGGCGGTGCGGCTCTCCCCGTCCTCGACTTCCTCCTCGAACTCGATGACGCGATAGGAGCCCCGGGGCAGCACGGGGAGGAGGAGGAAGACCCGCCACAGGGTGCGGACGGCGGAGCCGCAGTCGTCGCACTCCGAAGCCCGGCCCCAGAACATGCTCCCGATGCCCTGGTGGGTGGACACGCTGGGAGCGCCGGGAAGCGAGGAGCCCGCGGTGCAACGGGCGCAGAAGGGGGAAGCTGCGGCAGGGGTCATGGGGGGGGGCGGCGCGGAAAGCGGTGGGGACACGGTAGCGCCCCGGGCAAGGGCCCGTCTCTCGTCAGAGCCTCCCCAGGATCTCCCGCGACAGGTCCGTCAGGCTCGGGTCCCTGGCGCCCATGATGAGGACGAGGTCCCCGGGCCGCGCGGCGGAGGCGACGGCGTCGATCAGGGCCGTCCGGCTCTCCAAGAAGGCCGCCGCCACGTGGAGGGACTGGAGATCCCCTGCGAGATCAGCGCTGCTGACATCCTTCACGGCCGTGCCGCCGGCGTAGTGGGCCTCCAGGAGCCACAGCCGGTCCGCGGCCCGGAGCTCCGCGGCGAACATGGCCGCCAGTTCCGCCCGCAGGAAGCGCAACGGGCCGAAGCCGTGGGGCTGGAAGACGGCGAGGGTCCGTTCCGAGCGCCGCCTCGCCGTGCGCAGGGAGGCGGCGATCTTCGCCGGGTTGTGGCCGAAATCATCCACCACGGTGACGCCGTGGCGCGCGCCGAGCACCTGGAAGCGCCGGCCCACGCCCTGGAATCCCGCGAGGGGAGCGGAGAGGCCGGGGAGCCTCAGGCCCAGGGCGCGGCAGGCGGCGAGGGCCGCCAGGGCGTTTTCCACGTTGTGCAGGCCGGGCACCTGCAGCTCGAAGGGATGGCCCTCCACCGTGAAGCGGGTGGACTCGGGGCCGAGGTCCACCTCCGCGCCCCGCACGTGGGTCTCGGGCCCGAAGCCGAAGAGGGTGGCGCCTTCCCGCAGGAAGCGCAGGTTCTCCGCCTCGCCCACCACCAGGGCTTCGCGGACGTTGGCGCGGAAGGCCTCGAACATCGCTGCGACCTCCGTTTCCTCCTTGTGGTCCTTCTGCAGGTTCAGCACCACGCCCACCGCCGGGCGGTAGCGCACCACGCTGCCGTCGCTCTCGTCGGCCTCGATGACGAGCAGGTCCGAGGTCCCGGCCCAGGCGTTGCCCCAGAGGCCCTCGGCCTGCAGGGCCAGCAGGTCGCCGCCGGTGATGACGGAGGGATCGAGGCCCGCGCCGCGCAGCAGCTCGAAGACCATGGCCGTGGTGGTGCTCTTGCCGCTGGTGCCTGTGATGGCGATCGTGCGGTGCCGCGCCACGAGGTGGGCCAGCAGTTCGGAGCGGTGGAGGATGGGCACGCCGAGGCGCTTCGCCGCGGCGACGTCCGGCACCGTGTCTTCCACCGCCGTGGAGACCACCAGGGCCGCGCAGTCGCCTTCGAGGCCCGCGCCGTCCTGGGGATGGATCCCGATGCCCAGAGCCTCCAGTCTTTCCCGCGCCGGTCCCTGCTGGCCCCGGTCGAAGGCCCGGTCGCTGCCGCTCGCCGCGCCGCCCTTCATGGCCACGAACTGGGCCAAGGCGCTCATGCCGCTGCCGGCGATGCCGGCGAAATGCAGGCGGCCCAAGCCGGGGCCGGGCAGGTCCGACGCCGCGATGAGCACGGCGTCGCCTTCACGGATGAGCTCGAAGAGCGCGGTGACGTCCGCGTTGGAGAGCCGGATGCAGCCATGAGAGACGGCCTCGCCCAGGCGGGATTCCTGGTTCGTGCCGTGGAGGTAGATATAGCGCTCCCGGCTGTCCAGGCCGGAACCTTGGTTCACGCCGGGTTCGAGGCCATCGAGGGTGATCACGCGGGTGAGGATGAGATCCTCCTCGCGGGGTTCGCCTTGCCACGTCTCCCCTGTGGCTACACGGCTGCGAAAGATCGTGCCGGGCGCCGCGCCCTCGCCGATCCGTTGGGCGACACGGTGCCAGCCCACGGGTGTCTTGTATGAGTTCTCCTCGCAGCCCAGGCCGTTGGCGGCGGTGGAGATGGGAAGGACACCCTTGAGCGCGCCGTCCTCCAGCCAGCCGAGGACCTGGCGGAAGGGGTCCACCACGGCGAGACGGCCTGGCAGGGTGGTGTGCGGCGGCCTTGGCCGCCCCAGCGCCGCCAGGGCCAGGGCGCGGAACCGGGCGGCCAGGACAGGATCGAAGCCCCCGGAGTTCATTCGCCGATGATCTTGATGAGCACGCGCTTGTCCCGGCGCCCGTCGAACTCGCCGTAGAAGATGGCCTCCCACGGGGCCCCCTCCGCGAAAGCAAGCGGAACGCGCAGCTTGAGCGGGAGCGCAGGACTAGATGTCCTGCGCGATCGGGGGGTAGTCAGGTGGGAGGAACTCATTCGCCGATGATCTTGATGAGCACGCGCTTGTCCCGCCGGCCGTCGAACTCGCCGTAGAAGATGGCCTCCCACGGCCCCAGGTCCAACTTTCCGCCGGTGATGGCGACCACCACCTCGCGGCCCATGACCTGGCGCTTGTGGTGGGCGTCGCCGTTGTCCTCGCCGGTGCGGTTGTGCAGGTAGCCGCCGCGGGTGGGTTCGTCGCCGGCGTTGAAGGGGGCGAGCTTCTCCAGCCAGCGCAGATAGTCCTGGTGGAGGCCGGGCTCGTCGTCGTTGATGAACACGGACGCGGTGATGTGCATGGAGTTCACGAGGCAGAAGCCTTCCTGCACGCCGCTCTCCTTCACCGCCTCCTGGACTTCGCCGGTCAGGAGCACGAAGCCGGCGCGCTCCGGGAGGTGGATGGTCAGGGTCTTCCGGTGGGATTTCATCCCACCAAACTACCGCGCCACCGCCATACTTTCCGCCATGCTCCAGGACTTCCCGGCCCACGAAGGCCCAGCTCCCGCCGGCCCGGATCCCCTCCTGAAGACGCTCCGCGGCCTGTGGTGGCTGACGCCCGCTGCCCTGCTGGCCTACGACCTTTTCCTGGGGGTCTGGAACCTTCTGCTCGGCAGTTTCATTGGCGGCGGCCTGGGCCTGGCGGCGGCCTGGATCCCCTGGCTCCTGCACTCGGGCCTCGTCCTCGGCCTCGTGGCCTGGCTGTGGTCCCGCCGGCCCTGGACCGCCGGCGTGCAGGCGGGGCTGCTGGCCGCCGCCGCCCTGCCCTTCCTCCGCTTCGGCCTAGGCCGGGTACATGTAATGCAGGTCCTCTTCGAGGACGGAAGTCTGGGCCTCCGCTTGCTGGCCGTCCTCGGCCGCTGCCTCAGCCTGTCATTGGCGGCCTTAGCAGACTCCTTGAGGCGGGGCCAGG
>JBGASS010000086.1:0-8302 GCA_044229555.1 Holophagaceae bacterium | reverse complement strand
CCCGGGCTGGTGGTGCATGGGCGTGCGGTTGGTGGAGGAGCGGAAATGCCAGTTCCCCAGTCCGCCCCGGCCGCCCCGGGCGACGCAGACCCGCTCGCCGTCGGCCATGAGCTCCGCCAACATCTCGCCGCTGTCCGCGTCCCGGATCACCGTGCCCAGGGGCACGTCCAGGACGATGTCCGCGCCGTCGGTGCCATGGCGCTGGTTCCCTTCCCCGCCGCCGCCCCGCTCGGCCTCGTAGCGGCGCAGGCTGCGGTAGAGGTTGAGGGTGTTGAGGGAGCGATTGGCCTTCACGAAGATGGAGCCGCCCAGGCCGCCGTCCCCGCCGTCGGGTCCGCCCTTCTCCATGGACTTCTCGCGGCGGAAGTGGGTGGACCCCGCCCCGCCGTGACCGGCCTCCACGCTGAGCTGAACCTGGTCTAGGAACATGGTTGGCTGCCTTGCGCAAAAAAAACGCGCGACCGCCGGGATCGCGCGCCCTGAGAAGCGAGGACCCGATCAGGCCTCGAGGGGGTCCACATGGATGAAGCGGCCCTGCTGGCCCTTGTCCTGGAAGCGGACGGTGCCGTCGATGAGGGCGAAGATCGTGTGGTCGCGGCCGATCCCGGCGTTCACGCCAGGATGGAAGGCCGTGCCGCGCTGGCGGACGATGATGGCGCCCGCGGTGGCCTTCTGGCCGCCGAAGAGCTTGGTGCCCAGGCGCTGGGAGTTGGAATCGCGGCCGTTGCGGGTCGAGCCGACGCCTTTCTTGTGAGCCATGACATACCTCTTAAAGAAAATTCGGTGAGCTTGAATGAGCGAGCGGAAAAGGATGCGAGTGCGGGTTCACCCCGCGCGAGCATCGGGGGCCTGGGGGTATGCGCGCAGCGCGGGACCCCCAGAAGAAAAGGCCCTAGCCCTTAATGCCCTTGATGCGGACTTCCGTGAAGCCCTGGCGATGGCCCTGGGTGCGCTGGTACGTGGTGGTGCGCTTCTTCTTGAAGATCGTCACCTTCTGGCGGCGGCCGTGGCGCAGCACTTCGGCTTCCACCGAGGCGCCCTTCACGGTGGGCGCGCCCACCGTCACGTCCGCGTCCTTGGCCAGCAGCAGCACCTTGTCGAAGGTGACCGCGGACTTGGGCTCGGCTTCCAGCAGCTCGACGCGGAGAATGTCGCCCTCGGCGACGCGGTACTGCTTTCCACCGGTGTGGATGATGGCGTACATGAAGTCCTCGAATTGGAGTGGCGCGCGGGCGGCATTCCAGACGGAAGCGCTTGGGGGGCCCGGGGCCGAGCAGGTCATCCAGAATGCCAAGGAACCGTAAGGGAATCAACGGAAAATTGGCCTCACCAGGCCAGGCTGACCCCCGCCACCAGGATGCGCCGGGAGAAGTAGCTCTCCTCGATGTCCCGCTGCGAGAAGTCCGGGCTGTAGGTGTAGCGAGCCGCGTTATGGCGGTTCAGGACGTTCATCACCTCCCCGAAGACGACGGTCCGGACCCCGCGGAAGGAGCGGATCCGGGTCAGCCGGAGGTCACCCCGGGCGTAGGCCGGCAGGCGGTCCCCGAACCGGGGGCCCTCCACGGGATTCCAGCCGCCGTCGGGATTCGGCGTGGCGCCCAGCACCGCCGTGGCCGGCGCGCCGGTGGCGTAGCGGAAGGAGGCCGCCAGCTCCAGGCCGGGCCGCAGGGTGTGGCTGCTCACGACGGTGAGGTTGTGGGGCACGGAGGTGGGCACGGGGCCCAGGGCGAACTGCCTGCCCTCCCTTCGCCTCGTGTCCAGGTAGCCGTACCCGAGCCAGGCCCGCCAGCCCGGAGCGCTGCGCTTCACCAGCAGGTCCAGGCCCCGGGCCTCCCCGCGGCCGGCGCTGGCGTAGCGGAGGACCGGATCCTCCACCACGAGGTTGCGGTAGTCCTTCCAGTAGGCCTCCACCCGCAGGTTCCAGGTGGCCCGGCCCGCCTGGAAGGTCGAATCGTAGGCCGCCAGCCCGTGGGCCGCCCGCAGGACCTTCAGCCCTGGGTTGCCGCTGTGGGGGTCCAGCTGGTCCAGGGGCGGCGCCTGGTGGAAGGTGCCCGCCGCCAGGCGCAGGGTGGAACCCTCCCGCAGGAGGATGGACAGGGTGGCCCGCAGGTCGGCGGTGCTTTCCCCCTGCAGGGCATAGCGGTCCGTCCGGGCGCCGAGGGAGAGGCCGAAGGCCGGGGTGAGCACCGTCCGCCACGTGACATAGGCTCCGCTCCGCGTGGCGTCGAAGCCGTAGGCGAAGGTGCGGGCGGCGGAGGCGGGGTTCCAGTTGGCCAGATCGAAGGGCACCGAACCCTTGGGATCGCGGTCCGTGCGCTCCCGGTCCAGGCCCCCTTCCAGGGTGTGGCCCGACCTGGCCATCCAGGTGCCTTCGGCCCGCAGGAAGGTGGTCGCCTCGCGGGTGCGGATGCCCCAGCGGTTGAAGGTCCAGTCCTGCCGGAACCGGCTGTGGCCGGCCACCAGCTGCCACGCGAAGGCTTCGCCGGCGGTGCCCGTGGCCTGGAGGCTCCCCACCAGGCTGTCGTTGCGGTTGCGGTAGGTGTCCTCCAGGTTGGCGAGGGTCACCTCGGTCGCCAGGTGGTCCCGGATCCCGAGGAAGGTGGCGGACAGCCTGGCTGTTTCGCCCAGGGGCATCTGCCAATTGAGCTGGGCGTCCGTGGAAAGCGGGCTCTCCTCGAAGGTGGGGGCCAGGCCGTACCACTTGTCCAGGAGCACCGGGTCCGACCGCCGCACCGAGGCCCGCAGGAGGCCGGGGCCCAGGGGCCGGTCCAGGCTGGCGCCCTGGCTCGGGATCAGGAGCATCAGGTTCGTGGACCGCACGGGATTGGCGACCTCCGTGGAGATGTCCAGCACCGCCGAAAGGGCGTCGCCGTAGCGCGCGGAGAAGCCCCCGGGAATGAAGTCCACCTTCGTCACCAGGGCCGTGTCCACGGCGGCGAAGATGCCGCCCTGGGTGTTGGGGTGGTGGAAGGGCCGCGCCAGGCGCCCGCCGTTGAGGTAGATGCCCACCTCCTCGGGCTTGCCGCCTCGCACGAAGAGTTCGGCCCCTTCGGAAGCGTTGCTGACGCCGGGGAGGCCCTTCACCGCCTGGAAGGTGTCCGCCGCGGCGCCGGGGGTGGTGTAGATCTCGTAGCGGGAGAGGGTGGAGGAGGTGCCCTCCTGGCTCGTGTACCCCGAGCCTTCGGTCACCTCCACCACCGTGCCCTTCGTTTCGGGGTGCAGCAGGACCAGCAGGGCTTCTCCGGCGGCAGCGTCCCGTTCCTGGGCCTCGTGGCCGGGGGCGCTGATGCGCACCTTCACGCCCGGTTCCGCCGGCAGGGCGAAGGCGCCCCGGGCGTCGCTGGTGGTTTTCGCCTCGCCCGCCTGGATGGTGGCCCCGGCCAGGGGCCGCCCCCCGGGCGCCAGCACCGTGCCGCGGATCTCGAAGGCCGCCAGGAGCAGGACCGCCAGCATCAGCGCTCCCCGGCCGCGGCCTTGGGAGCCTCCGGGGCCGGCTTGGCCAGGGCGGCGTCCACCTTGGGCTTCAGGACCGCCCGGGCGAAGGCGTAGCCCGGATCCAGGGCCAGGGCCGCCTCCAGGCTGCGCTTCGCGGCCTCGGGCGCGCCAGCCTCGAGCTGGGCCAGGGCCAGCCACGCGAGGCTTTCGGGCCCGCCCCAGGCCGGCGCCCAGGGATCCCGCACCGGCGCTTCGGCCTGGGCGGCCTTCACGGCGCCTTCCAGGAGGGGCAGGGCGCGCTTGGCCCCACCGCCGAAGAATTCCGGCGTGTGGAGCACGTGCACCCCGTGCAGGAGCTGGACCCGCGGGCTCGTCGGGGCGAGGCCGCGGGCTTCGCGGAAGAGGCCCGAGGCCTCCGGGGAGAGGGACATGGCCGCGCCAGGCTGGAACCCGATCTTGAGGCCCAGGCAGGCGCCGCGCAGGGCCAGGCTCTCGGCGTCCTTGCGGGCCGCGAGGGCCTTCAGGGTGCGGTCCAGGAGGGCTTCGGCGCCCTTGGGGTCCTTCCCGCGGGTCTGGGCCACCACCTGGTAGCCGAGGTGGGCCTCGGCGTAGGCCTTCTGGTCGGGGGTTCCTTCCGCCTGGGCGAGGCGGGCCTGGAGCTGGCGGAGGCCATTCAGGTCCAGCCGGGCGGTGCGGGCCAGGTCGGCGGAGAGACTCGGCTCCTGGGCGCCCAGGACGAGAGCAGGAAGCAGGAAGAGAAGGGTGCGTCGCATGGGGTCTCCACGGCCGGGATGGCCTGCCCAGAGACTCGCGGCTCAGCCCGCCCGGTTCCCGTCCGGACGGACCGGAGGCGGAAAGGGGGCGACGAAGGGTCAGCCCAGCTTCCTGCGCAGCTCCGCCATGCGGTCCCGGCTCACGGGCACCCTCGTCTCGTCCAGCAGGCGCACTTCGCCAGTTCCCCCCGCATCCGGGACCAGCTCCCTCACCCGGTCCAGCGCCACCATGGCGCTGCGGTGGGTGCGGGCGAAGCGGGGGGCGAGCAGGCCCTCCAGCTCGTCCAGGCTCCGGTCCAGCACGAAGCGGCCTTCCGGCGTGTGGACGAAGAGCAGGCGGTTCTCGGTGTTCAGGTGGGACACGTCCGCCCACCGCAGGATGCGCAGCCGGCCCTTCACCAGCACGGTGAAGCGCTCCGGCGCCTGCTGCTGCCGGACGGCTTCGAGGGCCTGGAGGACCAGGGCGATGTCCGGGGCGGGCGTCCGAGGCTGGAGCCGGGCCAGGGTCTCCCGCAGTCGCCCGGCCTCCACCGGCTTGAGCAGGTAGTCGCAGGCGGCCCACCGGAACGCTTCCACCGCGTGCTGGTCGAAGGCGGTGACGAAGGCGATCGGGGGCAGGGACCTTCCCGCCTCCTTCGCCCGCCGCAGGAGGCCGAAGGCCCCTTCCGGCGGGAACTCGATATCCAGGAACACCAAGTCCAGGGTGGGTGCTCCCAGCAGCTCCAGGCCCGCCTCCCCGTCCGCCGCCTCCGCGACGCATACCGATCCCGGTGCGGCCAGCTCCATGAGCCGTTTGAGCCGGGAGCGCGCCGGCGGCTCGTCCTCGACAATGCCATAGCGGAGGCTCATGGCAGCCTGACCTCCACGGCGCAGCCTCCGCCGCCCTCCAGCCACCGCAGGGCCCCGCCATGGGCTTCGAGGCGCTCCTTCACCGTGCGCAGGCCCACACCATCGGGCGCCTCCCGGTCCCGCCCGGCCCCGTCGTCCCGCACCGCGACGAAGCCCCGGGCCGCCTCCACGCTGAGGGTGCACGCACCTACCTTCGGCCGGAAGCCGTGCTTCAGGCTGTTCTCCACCAGGGGCAGCAGCAGGAGGGGCGGCACCGCCCGCTCCGCCATGGCCGGCTCCAGGTGCAGCGTGGTCCGGAGCCGTCCCTCGAAGCGGAGGGATTCCAGGGCCAGCAGGTCCTCCAGAAGGCTGAACTCCTCCTGCAGCGGCCAGAGGGGTTTCTCCAGGGCGGCGAGGATGCGGCGCAGCAGGGCCGACAGCCGCAGGGTGGCCTCCTCGGCCCCGGCGGGGTCCTCCGGGATCAGGGCCGCGATGGTGTTGAGGGAGTTGAACAGGGTGTGGGGCTGGAGCTGGGCCTGGAGCCCCAGGAAGCTGGCGCGGGCGGCCTCCCGCGCCAGGGCGCGCTCCTTCTCCACGAGGTGGACCAGGGTGTGCTTCGCCATCATGAAATTGGTGATCGCGAAGCCGATGAGGAAGGTGATGATCGCCACGGTTGGGCGCGCCATCAGGTTGAGCCCCGTGACCAGCCACACGAGTCCCCAGGAGAGGGCCAGCAGGGCCAGGTAGAGCAGGCTGATCTTGAGCATGGCGATGGACGCGGCCCGGGCCGGCGGCTGGGCCGGATCGTCGGACGCCTCGTACCAGGGCTGGAGGAGGTCGAAGCCGCCCCACATGACGACGGCGAAGATCAGGCAGATCGCCAGGCTGTAGCCCAGGTGGTTGGCGAGCCCGCTCACCCGGAGCAGGACACCCAGGACCAGGCCCATGAGGATGGCCCAGGGCAGGTCGCGGAGGGATCTTTCGACTCGGGGGTCCATGACCCCTCCAGGATGCCAGCCCCCGCGCGGACAGCCTGGAATAGCGCACCAAAGGCCCAGACCAGGGGACGGATGGCAAGATGGTCGGATGGCCCGCGACTTCCAGACCTTCCTCCAGCAGCTCGAAGCCCGGGGCGAGCTCCGCCGCGTCGCCGCCGAAGTGGATCCGGTCCTGGAGATGGGCGCCATCGCGGACCGGGTCGCCAAGCAGCCCCGGGGCGGCCCGGCCCTCCTTTTCGAGAAGCCCAAGGGCCACGGGATGCCCGTGGTGATGAACGCCTACGGCAGCCTCAAGCGCATGGAGCTGGCCCTCGGCGTGGACGGAAACCCCCGGGGCCTGGATGCCATCGCCGACCGCATCGAGAAGCTGATCCAGGAGGCCATGCCCAAGCCCGGCCTGGGCTTCTTCGACAAGCTGGCCAAGCTGCCCATGCTCGCGGAGGTGGGCGCCTGGATGCCCAAGACCGTGCGCAAGGGGATCTGCCAGGAGGTGGTGAAGACCGGCGACCAGGTGCGGCTTTCCGAGCTGCCGGTGCTCACCACCTGGCCCGAGGACGGCGGCCCCTTCATCACCTTCGGCATGAGCCACGTGCGCTACAAGGACGGGCGCCGGAACATGGGCCTCTACCGCCTGCAGGTCTACGACGAGCGCACCTTGGGCTTCCATACCCAGCTGCACCACGACGGGGCCCGCGCCCGCCACGGCTACGCCCCCGGCGAGCGCATGCAGGTGGCCGTGGCCTTCGGCGGCGACCCCGCCCTGCTCTATGCCGCCACCGCGCCCCTGCCGCCCTTCCTCTCCGAGGTCATGTTCACGGGCTTCCTGAGGGGCGAGGGCGTGGACATGGTGAAATGCGTGAGCTCGGACCTGGAGGTCCCGGCGGATTCGGAGCTCGTCCTCGAAGGCTGGGTGGATCCTTCGGAACTCCGGAGGGAGGGCCCCTTCGGCGACCACACGGGCTACTACTCCCTGGCGGACGACTACCCGGTGCTCCACGTGGAGGCCCTGACCCACCGGCGCAACCCCGTCTATCCCGCCACCATCGTGGGCCGGCCACCCCAGGAGGACGCCTACCTGGGCCTGGCGACGGAGCGGATCTTCCTGCCCCTCCTGCGCATGGTGCTGCCGGAGCTGCGGGACATGCACCTGCCCGCCGCCGGCGCCTTCCACAACCTGGTCATCGTTTCCGTGAAGAAGGAGTACCCGGGCCACGCCCAGAAGGTCATGAACGCCATCTGGGGCACGGGCCAGATCATGTTCACCAAGGCCGTGGTGGTGGTGGACGAGGACATCGATCCCCACGACCTGCAGGAAGTGCTCTTCCGCATCACCAGCAACGTGGATCCCCGCCGGGACCTGCTCTTCACCGACGGGCCCCTGGATGTGCTGGACCACAGCAGCGACCGCTTCGCCTTCGGCTCCAAGGTGGGCATCGACGCCACGCGGAAGAACAAGGCCTTTGACGGGTTCACGCGGGAATGGCCCCGGGACCTGGTGTTCCCGGAGGAGATCCTCGCGACCCTCGCCGCCCGGTGGGGGGAGTACGGACTGTAGGCGGAAGGGCGGGGCCGCGGCCCCGCCCCTGCCGGTCCACGCGCCTCAGAATTTGTAGGTCACGCCGAAGTTGTAGGCGTTGAAGCTGGTCTTGTCGGAACCGTCCGCCAGGTCCACCGACGTGAGGCGCAGCTGGGCGCCCCAGGCGCGGTTGAAGTCGTAGCCCAGGCCCACCGCATAGCCGAGCTTGTTCTTGGTCTTGTCCCGGTTCTGGTCCGTGATGGTGGGCTGGCCCGTGATGGACTGGCTGAAGGTGTCCTTCACCTCGTAGCGGCTCTCGTGGATCCCCGCGAGAAGGTAGAAGCCCTCGGGCCGGCCCGCGGTGTAGTAGGCGTAGTCGAGGCCAAGGCCGGCGCTGTTGATGCTGTACTTGTCCGTGGTGCGGTACGTGATGGACCCGAAGGAGAAGGCGTCCACCGTGGTCTTCTCCCGGTAGTAGATGTAGTCGAAGCGGGGTCGAAGGACATGGCCGCCCGAAAGGAGGATGTCCAGGGTCAAGGCCACGCCGTAGCCCCCCGAGGAGGTGACGGTCTTGAGGTCGGCGCTGGGGACGCTGAGAGTGCCCTGGAGGCCGAAACGGGGGCTCTGGCCGTGGGCAGCGCCGGCGGCGAGGAGGACGAGGGAGAGGGCGAGCCTGCGATGGATCATGGTGGTTCCTTTCAAAGAGTCCCCGCTCGGGGGTGATCTCCAAAGGCTACCCGACCGGCCTGGGG
>JBGASS010000085.1:0-8373 GCA_044229555.1 Holophagaceae bacterium | reverse complement strand
CCGCGCCCGCCCCGACCCCCACGTCGAAACCCGATATCTCGCAATCCTCGACGGTGATGTCCGGTGTTGCCGTGCCCGGCGGAGCCACCGAACTCATCGACACCTGCACCGCCGCGCAGGGGAGGTCGTAGTTCTGCCCGGGCGTCTTCTGGAGAGCGCCGGCGCTCCGAACCAGCTTTCAGGCCCGGATGATGGCGGAGGAATCGAACACACGGATCCCGTCCGCGTACCAGGTCTTGAGGCTCCCCTGGACCGTGGTCCGCCGAACCTGGGCCGCCGTACCCTTCTGGAGGTTGATCGCGTGGTCGAAGTTGGGTTCGATGAGGGTGTCCTCGATCCGCACCTTGCTGTTCCATACATCGATGGCGAGGTCGGCGTTGAACACGTTCCCGTCGTACATGTTCGTCATGAGGCATTTCTTCACGAGCACCTCCCCGGCCTGCACGTCCCTGAAGTGGACGGCGACGACCCTGGGCCCCTGGATCTTCAGCGATTCGAGCTGGGTGGGAGCCCCGACGATGCTGACGCCGGCGAAGTGGAGCTGTCCGTCCAGCGTGAAATCCTTGAGGGTCACGCGCCCGGACCCGTGGATCGTCACCAGGGCGAGGGATTCGAAGGACAGGGACAGCGCTTCCGGCGTGAGGTCCGGCGGGCTGGTGTAGGACGGGTCCCCGGTCATGCGCAGGATGGTCGGGTGCGCGGGGTCCGAGCTCCCGTACAGGGCCACGGCCGTCTTGATCGTCAAACGCTCCACGTAGAGGCCGCCCTCCACGAAGATGATGGGCGCGGCGCCGGAGGTCGGCACGGCGTGGTCCAGGGCGTACTGGATGGTCCTCCAGGGCGCGTCAACGGTACCCGGCCCCAGGTCCTTCCCCTTCGTCAGTGAGACCTGGTACATCGGGGGAAGGTGCTTCGTGTCGACCACGACCTTGAGGGGTCCCTTGGGGACCTTGAGGGCGCCGGACCCCTGGCCGGAAAGGCCGGTCCAGGCCAACACCGTGGCCAATGCCAATGCTCCGAGGGGCTTCATGCGGGACTCCGGACTGGAAGGGTTGGTTCCAGTCTGCCAGACCCCGTGCCGAAACGGGCTCCAGGCGGCGGAAGGGGCCAGCCTGGGCGGACGCCTGGGGCTCCCGACCCCTGGCGGCCCCTTCACCCCTCCTTCAGCCACCGCGCCGCGGGCCGCGCGAAGTAGGTGAAGATCAGGTCCGCGCCGGCGCGGCGGATGCCCAGGAGGGACTCCAGCACCGTGCGGCGCTCGTCCAGCCAGCCGTTCATGGCCGCGGCCTTGAGCATCGCGTACTCGCCGCTCACCTGGTAGGCGGCGACGGGCAGGGCCGTGTTGTCGCGCACCAGGCGGATGACGTCGAGGAAGGGGCCCGCGGGCTTCACCATCACGATGTCGGCGCCCTCCAGCTCGTCCTGCTCGAGTTCCCGCAGGGCCTCCCGGGCGTTGGCGGGGTCCATCTGGTAGGTCTTCTTGTCGCCGAATTTCGGGGCGGAGTCGAGGGCGTCCCGGAAGGGGTTGTAGAAGCTGCTGGCGTACTTCACGCAGTAGGACAGGAGGCTCACGTCCGTGAAGCCCCGGTGGTCCAGGGCCCCGCGGATGGCGCCGATGCGGCCGTCCATCATGTCGCTGGGCGAGATGACGTCGGCCCCGGCCTCCGCGTGGCAGAGGGCCTGCATCACCAGGAGCTGCACGGTCTCGTCGTTGAGGATCTTCCCGTCCTTCACCAATCCGTCGTGGCCGTCGCTGTTGTAGGGATCCAAGGCCACGTCGGTGATCACCAGGCTTTCGGGGAACTCCCGCTTCATGGCGCGGATGGCCGCGGGCACGAGGCCCTCCGGGTTCCAGGCCTCCTTGGCGTCCGGGGTCTTCTGGGCTTCGGGGATGGCGGGGAAGAGGTCGAAGGTCCGCACCCCCTCCGTCATCGCGCCCTCGGCCTCCTTCAGCATCGAGTCGAGTGTCAACCTCGAGCAGCCCGGCATGGAGGCGATGGGCTGATCCTCCTTCCCCGGATGGATGAAGAGGGGCAGGACGAAGTGCTCGGGACCGACGAAGGTTTCCCGGGCGAAATCGCGCACGACGGCGCTCTTGCGGTTGCGGCGGGGGCGGATGGGGAGGTCGAGGGACATGGAGGCTCTCCAACCACCAGCCTAGTTCACCCTCCGGGCCGTTTCAGCGGTTCTCCCCGGAACCCCGTCACGATGCCGGCCGGGGGTCCCGCGGAACGCCGACAGAAGGCTACGGCTTCGCGCCCTGGGCTTCCAGGGCCGGCCTCAAGCGGAGGCCCCACTCCCCCCCAGCCTCCGCAATCCGGTAAATCTGCCCCGTGTTCACCACCTGGGAGCCCGGGCCGAACTGGTGCTCGAAGCCGTACCAGAAGGAGCCCGAGGTGTAGGTCAGCTCGAATTCCCCCGGGGGGACGAGGCCCTGGAAGGGCTTGCCGCCCTTGAGGAAGAGCTGCAGGACCGTCTGGCCCGTCCTCGCCTCCTTCAAGGTCAGGAGGTAGTCCTCGCCGGGCGTGGTATCGATGCGCCAGGGCACCGTGGGCTCGAAGGTGCTTTCGGTCCTTGTCCAGCCGTGATCGGGAGGCGGGACCTGGGCGAGCCCAGGATAGGGCTGCCTGGGGTTGTGCCCATGGGAGGGCGCGCTTTCCGGGGGCGCCGGTGGAGCCTCCTTCGGAGTAGCCGAACTCAGGACGGGGGGCGAGTGCCCCGTGGGTGCGACGGTGGAATCCGAAGCAAGGGAGGCCAGCCAGGCCACGATCCCTGCCAGGGCCAGGACCACCGCCCCCAGGATCGCCAGGGCCGGGCTTCCCCGCCGTGAGCGGGAAGGCTTTCCCACACGGTCTGCGCGCCAGGCCCTGGAGGGGTCGAGGAATCCATCCGGGGCGAGCCCCAGCCGTTCCCGGCATCCGGCGAGTTCCTGCGCGGCGTTCAGGGTCCAGTCATAGCGGGCCTTCCGGAGGGGTTCCTGGAGGACGAAGGCGGCCGCCCGACGGGCCGGGGGCGGCAGCGGCGACGCGGCGATCGCCGCCGCGATCGGCTCCGGATCCTCCACGATCCGGTCGAAGCCGAGGTCCAGGTAGAGGTTCCTCATGGAGTCCCGGCCTCCATCAGGAAGTCGTAGGCGTCCTTGATGCGGCGGAAGGCCTCGGTGGCCTCGGCGGCGGCCGCCGGTCCCAGCTCGGAATAGCGGTCGGGATGGTGGACCTTGCTGACCCGCCGGAAGGCGCGGCGGATGTCGTCTTCGGTGGCATCTTCCTCCAGGCCGAGGAGGGCCAGGGCCTTGATCCGGGCGATGCGGGGATCCCCAGACACCCTCCGGGCCGGGGGAGCCGGGGCGGGGCCCGGTCCCGCGTCATCCCACCCCGTGCCCCGGACCGTTCCGGCCCGGTGCCGCTCCAGCCAGGCCTCCGGATCGCTCGGGTCCCAGGGCTCGGGGAGGGGAGCCCCGGTCCGCTCCCGGAAGGCGGCCTCCAGGCGGTGGGGTTCCAGGCCAAGGGCCTCGGCGACCAGGCGCAGGGCCAGGTTCTGGGCCAGCGGCAGGGTGCCGCTGCCGATGGCCAGTTCCAGGGCGCCCTTCAACGCGAGTTCGCGCACGGGGCGGGACGCGCCTCGCAGCCCGGCGAGGGAACTTTCAAAGGAGGCGACATCCTGGGCCTTTGGAAGCAGTGGGACCTCTGGACTCTGGCCGAGCCCGAGGCTTTCGACGGCCGACTGCACCCTGGACCTGGCCTGGGCCTCGGAAAGGAATTCCCATCGGGTCATGGCGGCCACCAGGGCGGCGAGGGCCAGACCTTCGTCCTGCGACAACGCCTTGGGGCCGCCTGCGGAAGGAGACGATTCGCGAGTCATGGACGGGTGGAAGGGGCCGTTGTGATGGAGGACAAAAGGGACCCTCGGGCAGCGCGCCAGGGCTGGAGGCCGGTTTTTTCGTCGAGTTCCAAGATAGCCTTCAATCATGTCATCAGGCCGTACCGGGCCTGCCGGGTTCACCCACGTCTGCATGGACAGGTCATGAGCAACGAATCATTCGAGCATGAATCCGGACCCGAGTTTGCCTCCAGGGAAACTGGCGTCGAGCGCCCGGTGAAGATCCTCCTGGGAGAAATCCCGGAGCCGAGGACCCCTCCGCCGCCCCCCGCGGTTCCTGCGCGGATCGAGCTCCCTCCCCTGCCGGCCCTCGAGGCGACCGAGGAGCCCGGCGAGCCTTCCCGGCTCGACAAGGCCAAGGCCTTCGTCGGGCGGGGGTACTTCGACCCCTTCGACGCCTTCGGGAGGCGCGTCGACTGGAAGCGGTTCGTCCGGGCCCAGAGCTTCCTCTTCCTCGCCTCGATGCTCGCGCCCTTCATCATGCTCCTCCTGACCGGCATCCTGATGGCGGCCATGGTCTTGGTCGGGGCCTCCCTCTCCTCCGCCACGACCCCCAACCCGGTGATGGACTTCGGCAAGGCGCTGAGCATCCTCGCCATGCTCGGGGCGATGCTGGCCCCCTTCACCCTCTTCCCCTTCCTGCGGCTGGTCGCCCTCGCCGTCCTCGTCTGGTACACGTTCAAGCGCATGAACGAGACCTTCGGGATTCCCTGGGGAAGCCTGTTCGCGCGGGGGGGCCTCTCCATCCTCGCCCTCACCTTCGCGTATTCGTGGGTGGAACGGAAGGTCGAAGCGCGCTTCCAGGGATCCTCGGAGCTGGCGGCGAACATCGAGGCGTTCCAGCGCCGGGGCAGGAAGCTCGAATGGCCCTTCTCCCGGCCGGTGCCGGTGACGAATCCGAACGAAGGCCTGCTGGCGGACCTGGGCAGCTTCAGCCCGGAGATCCGGGAGAAGGCCATGGCACAAGCCCTGGTCCTCGTGCGGAGCAACGCCGACGCCCCGGGCCTGCGGTTCCGGCTGGCCTCGCGGATGGCCGAGATGGGGAACCCCGAGGCCATGGTCTTCGCCTCCCGCTACTGCCAGGCCGGCAGCGGAACGCCGGTGGACCTGCCCGCCGCCCTGGCCTGGATCCAGAAGGCGGCCTTGGCGAATCCCAAGCAGGTGGACACGGGCCTGGAGGAGGCGAAGCTGCTCTTCCTCAACAAGCGCCCCCTGGAAGGCAAGCGGCGGCTGGTGGCCCTCGTGAGGGACAACATCCAGAACCTCAGCCGGGTCTCCCAGTTCATCCAGAAGGAGGGCCTCGGCACCACCGACAACGCCTGCCAGAACGCGATCGAGACCCTCTACAAGTACGGAAATTCCGACAGCGATGGGTTCGAATCGAACACCGAAGGACGCTACCGGACCTCCCGCGGCGGGAACTACCGGCAGGAAGCGGTGGCCCGGAGGATCGCGGCGCTGGAGCAGGACGGGAATCCCTGGTTCTACCGGGCCCTGGCGGCCGAATATGGCAAGCTCACGCCGGCGGACGCGGATGTCTACGGGGAAGAGGCCTCCTCGGCGGCGGAGCTGGCGAAGCGCATCGAGAGCGGCGACCCGTCCGCCCTGGAGCTGGAGGCGGACCGGAGCTATCAGAAGGGGGATGTGGCCCGGGCCCGGGAACTCTGGCTGAAAGCCACCCTCTCCCTGAAACAGGACGACCGGTGGGCCAACGGCCCCTACTACCTGAAGCTGGCGGAGAGCTACGACCCGGCGACGGCGAAGCGGGATCCCAAGGCCCAGGACGCCACCAAGTACTACCTGGCCTACCTGCTGGTCTCCGCGGGCCAGGCCGAACCCAGCCCGAGGGTGCTGGACGCGCTGAAACGGATGGGGGTCGTGGTCAACCCGAGCGCCCAGGACCAGCCCTTCCTGAACCTCTGCATGAAGCACGACATCCCGGAGGCCTGGGCCGCCATGGGGGGCCGCTTCCTCGCGGGGGACGGCGTGACCACCTTCAGGAACCCCGGCAAGGCCATGGAGTGCTTCCTGAAGGCGCAGAGCCTCGGGTACCAGGGTCCCCAGGTCTTCAAGAGCCTCGCGGAGCTCGACCCGGCCCACGCCGCCCGCTGGACGGCCCTCGCCCAGAAGCCCTGACTCCCCGGGCCTGGCGGCAACGAATTGCCCGTGGGAGCCCCTACACTGGTCCCATGGGCAAGCGCTTCACCCTCGCCATCACCGGCGCCTCGGGCTCGGCCTTCGGCGTCGCCGCCCTGCGGCGCCTCGCGGCGAACCCGGAAGTGGACGAGGTGACCCTGCTCCTTTCGGTCACGGGGAAGCGCTGCCTCCTGGACGAGACGGGCCTGGGCGTCAAGGACCTCTGCGCCCTCGACCCCAAGATCCGGCACCACGACGAGCGGGACCTCGGCGCCGCCATCTCGTCGGGCTCCCACCGCCAGGACGGCATGGCCCTGGTGCCCTGCAGCGCCGGGGCCCTGGGCCGCATCGCTTCGGGCATCAGCGAGGGGCTGGTGAGCCGCGCCGCGGACGTCTGCCTGAAGGAGCGGCGGCCCCTGGTGCTCTGCCTGCGGGAGACGCCCCTGAACCGCATCCACCTGGAGAACCTGCTGCGGGTCCACGACGCCGGCGCCATCGTCATGCCCCTCATGCCGGGCTTCTATACCCGTCCGGACTCCTTCGAGGCCCTCTTCGACACCTTCGCGACGCGGATCCTGGACCAGCTCGGGCTGCAGGAACCCGATCCGAGGCGCTGGAAGAGCTGATCCCCTCGCGGAGTTGCGGCTAGCATGAAACCCTCCCTCCCGAGGTGCCCATGCTCCGCCGAACCCTGCCCGCCCTGCTGGTCGCCGCGGCCGCCCTTCCGGGCTTCGCCCAGTCCGTCGTCCTCAACGAACGCACCATCACGGCCCAGGAATGGACCCGCCTGCGCAACGTGGTGGAAAGCTTCCGCAGCGAGGAGGCCACCCGCAAGCTGTACCGGGAGTCCCCGGGCCTCCAGGAGGCCTTCCCGGCGGAAAGCTACTTCATGGCCTACATCCTGAAGTGGCGGCCCAGGATCGAGGCCCTGGCCAAGGAAAGGGCCAAGGCGACCAACGTGGCCCTCACCCTCAAGGAGCTGGACGAGGGGGACGAGTGGTTCATGACCTTCCACCACGCCAAGCCCAAGCACGCCATCACCATGGTGAAGACGACCTGGAAGGACGGCCAGGTCCGGAACGTCTCCTTCATGCGGGGCTTCACGGAAGTGAGCCGCGGGCGCAAGTGACCCGCAACGAAGCCCCTTCCGCCGCCCCCCTGCCCCCTTGCCGCCCGCCCTGGTGGGCGCGGGGCGGCCACGCGCAGACCATCTTCGGAAACTACCTGCCCTTCGCGAAGACCGGTCCCGCCACCCGGGACATCCAGGTGGAACTGGAGGGCGGGGACCGCCTGGCGGGCCGGGAGCACGCCGGCGAGTCCGACACGGTGGTCTGCTTCTTCCATGGCCTCGCCGGCAGCAACGAGGCCCACTACATGCACCGGGGCGTGGCCATCGCGCGGCGGCTGGGGCACTGGGCCTGGAGCATCAACCACCGGGGCTGCGGGGATGGCGCAGGGCTGGCCGCGGGCACCTACCACAGCGGGCGGGCCGATGACCTGGGGGCCGTCTTCGGCGAAGCCCGCCGGCGCCACCCCGGCAAGCGCATCGCCGCGGTGGGCTTCTCCCTCAGCGGCAACGCCCTGCTCCTCAACCTGGGGGAAGGCATCGGCCGCTTCGAGAAGCCCGACGCCGCCATCGCCGTGAATCCGCCGGTGAACCTGGAGAAGGGCGCCCTCCTGCTCCGGCACGGCTTCAACCGGGTCTATGACCTGCGCTTCGTGCTGCGCTGCCGCCGCGCGATCCGGGACCGGGTCCGCGCCGGCCTCATCCCGGACCAGTACCGGGTGCAATGGTGGCGGCCCCTCCACGACTTCGACAACGCCTACACCGCCCCCGCCTCCGGCTTCCGGGACCGGGAGGACTACTACGCCCGCTGCAGCGCCGGCCCCCATCTCCATCGCATCGACCGGCCCACGGTGATCCTCATGGCCAAGGACGACCCCTTCATCGACTGGCGGGACCACGCCGCCGCGGAGAAGTCGGCCTTCGTCCGCCTGCACCTCGAGGAAGCCGGCGGCCACATGGGCTACGTGGACGGGGACGCCCCGGGGCATCACTGGCTGGACCGGGCCCTCGAGCACTACCTGGGCGAACTCCTGCCCTAGGCTTCGGCCCTTTCCTTCAGCGCCTCCACCAGGCCCGGGAACACGAAGCGGTGGAGGGGCAGCACCGAGTACCAGTAGGCGTAGCCCAGCACCCCCCGGGGCTCGAAGAAGGCGGTCTGCTCCACGCGGGCGCCGCCGGGATCCGGGCGCACCTCGAACTGCAGCCAGGCCCGGCCCGGCAGCTTCATCTCCGCGCGGAGCCGCAGGAGGTGGGGCGCCTCCAGGGCCTCCACCCGCCAGAAGTCCAGGGGA
>JBGASS010000084.1:0-8457 GCA_044229555.1 Holophagaceae bacterium | reverse complement strand
CTGCCCTGGATGGTGCTGGAGGTGAGCATGGCGGTCCTGGGGCCGCGGCGCTGAACCAGGCTCAGAAGGCCACCGCCTGCCTGCCTCCGTCGGTCTCCTTCAGGAACTTCACCAGGCCGGGACCATAGGTGCGCTGGTCGTCCCACATGGCCATGTGGCTGCCCTCGGGGCAGAACAGGTAGCTGCCGTGCTTCACCTGCTGAGAGACCCACTTCATGTGGGTGGGATCCATGGTGTCGTGGCGGCCGGCGATGACGAGGGTGGGCATGGTGAGGCGCCTGAGGTCCGCCTTGCGGTCCCAGGCCACCAGGCGGCCGGAGGCGCCGAACTCGCTGGGGCCCTGCATGAGCACGTAGATGTCCCGGTTCAGGTGGGCGAAGGCGCGGTTCACCGGATCGGGCCAGTCTGGCAGGCGACAGAGGTGCTTGGCGTAGAAGTGAGGCATGAGCAGTTCCATATAGCGGGGGCTTTCGTACTGCCCCTTGGCCTCCAACTCCTTCACCTCTTTCACCACGGCGGGGTCCATCTGCTTGGCGAGGACGTCGGTGGCGTAGGCGTTGTAGTCGGGGATGCTCATCATCATGTTGGAGATGATCAGGCCCTTGAGGTTCTCGCCGTATTTCAAGGCGTACTCCACCGCGAGGATGCCGCCCCAGCTGTGGCCGAGGATGTAGAAATTGTCCTTGTGGAGGCCCAGGGCGAGGCGCACCTGCTCGACCTCCTCCACGAAGCGCGCCGTGGTCCAGAGGTCGTTGTCCTTCGGCTGGTCCGAGCGCGCCGAGCCCAGCTGGTCGTAGTAGATGAACTCGATCCCCTCGGCGGGGAGGAAGCCCTCCAGGCTTTCGAAGTACTCGCTGGTGGCGCCGGGGCCGCCATGGAGCAGCAGCACCTTGATGCGCGGATTGTTCCCGAAGCGCTTGGTCCAGACCTTGAATTCGCCCTTGGGGGTCTTGATGGGGATGAGCTTCACGCCGCCGGTCTGGAGGGCGTCGCGGTTGGCGAAGTAGGCGCGCAGGGTGGGCGTCGGCTGCTGGATAAAGGCGGGCCCTGCCAGCAGGAGGAACGGGACGAGGAGCGCGATGAGGCGATTCATGGACGACTCGCTGGAATGTGACTCACTCTTACGCCACCTTGGGTGAAACCACAAGGTTGTGAGGCAATTGTCCCGCAGGGCCGATGGAATGACGATCAGGCGATCGAGGCCTCATCGGGGCGGCGTAGTATCCTCCCAACGGAATTCCGACCCAAAAGCAGTGATTCATTTTCGTGGATGCGTCCCGGAGGTGCTTCATGCCCATCCATGCGGGTGCCTGCATCGGTCCGTACGAGTGTCTGGAGCAGATCGGAGCCGGCGGCATGGGGGAGGTGTACCGGGCCCGGGACACGCGCCTGGGACGGGACGTGGCGATCAAAGTGCTGCCGCCGGAATTCACGGAGGATCCGGACCGGCTACGCCGATTCGAACAGGAAGCGCGTGCGGCCAGCGCCCTCAACCACGCGAACATCCTCACGGTGCACGATGTTGGCACCCACGAAGGCTCGCCCTTCCTGGTCATGGAACTCCTCGAGGGCGAGACCCTTCGGGAACGGGTCGAGGACAGGCCGATGCCAGTCCGAAAGGCAGTGGAGGTTGGTCTCCAGATCGCCCGGGGTCTAGCCGCAGCCCACGGCAAGGGCATCATCCATCGGGATCTCAAGCCCGAAAACCTGTTCATCACGCTGGAGGGCAACCTCAAGATCCTCGACTTCGGCCTCGCGCGGACCCAGGGAGCAGCGGGCCTGGGAGGGGCGGCCTCGGATGGATCCACGGTCGCCTTGGGAACCCGGCCCGGGATGGTGATGGGCACAGTGGGATACATGGCCCCCGAGCAGGTCCGGGGCGAGGCGGTTGGCCCCGCCGCCGATCTCTTCTCCTTCGGGTGTGTGCTCTACGAGATGCTCACCGGACGCAGGGCCTTCCGGGGGGACAGCGCGGTACAGATCCTCAACAGAATCCTCACACACGACCCGTTGGGGGAGAGGCAGGGCCTCGAAACCGTGCCTCCTGGGCTGGAGAGGATCGTTGAACGGTGCCTCGAGAAGTGTCCGGGCGACCGGTTCCATTCTGCCCATGACCTGGCCTTTGCCTTGGAAGCGGACTCCGGCCGCGCCTCCGGCCCGAGCGGAGGAATGACACGGGGCGGCGGCCCCCGGAAGGCCGCGCGGGTCCTCCGGCCGCTATTCCTGATGCTGCTCCTGGGGGCCGCTGGATGGTTCCTGGGGAGGCGCACTCATACGATGTCGATGCCGGCGTTCAGCAGCGTGACATTTCGACGGGGCACGGTGTACGCAGCCCGCTTCATGCCCGACGGCCAGTCGGTGGTCTACACTGCCGCCTGGGAGGGGGCGGCGCCCCGCATGTTCCACAAGCATCCTGACAATGAGGATGCGGTTCCCGTCGGCCCTCCCGGCGCCCTGATCCTCGGCATCTCCCGCAAGCGGGACTTGGCCGTATTGCTCGAGCCCCGCTTCACGGGGCCTTTCAGCCGCAGGGGCACCCTGGCTACGATGTCCATCGCCGGGGACTCGCCCAAGCCCCTCGAAAACGACATCAGTGCAGCGGACTGGTCGCCGGATGGGGGGGAGCTCGCGGTAGTCAGGGACCTGGGCGACCGGCAGCGGCTGGAATGTCCGCGGGGCAGGACACTCTATGAAAGCCCTGGATGGCTGAGCGATCTCCGCTTTTCCCCAGATGGAAGCGAGATCGCCTTCCTGGACCATCTCCTGCGGGAGGATAGCCGTGGCTACCCGGTCCGGCTGCAGGTGGCAACCGGCGAAAGCCGCTGGCCGGATCCGAAGACCCGCATCGGCGCGTTCTATGGCCTGGCTTGGAGTCCGGATGGAAGAGATGTCTTGGCCGGCTTGAACCGGAAGATCATGGCCATCGATCGAGGGGGAGTGCAGCGGCTTGTGACACGGCTGCCACGGAGGTCCATCGTCTACGACATCTACCCGGACGGCAGACTCCTGCTGGGTCAGTCTTCCGTCGGCGTGGGGATGGCAGGGGTGGATGAGCAAGGCCAGCGGGAACTTTCCTGGCTCAACTGGTCCCTCGTGATGGATCTGACTCCGGACGGTTCCAAGGCTGTGTTCACCGAGTTCGGCACCGCCAAGGAACGGTGCGTCTCGGCCTTGCGCGGCCTGGGCGGAACCCCGGTCGTCCGACTCGGGGAAGGCATGGCCACTGGGGTCTCACCGGACGGGACCCTGGTGGTGGCCATCACCCTCGAGACGGGGCAGATCGTCCTGCTGCCCACCGGCGTAGGGGCGGTTCGCAACCTGCCCACACCCGGGGTTCAAAGTCCGGCCCACGCGCGCTTTCTCCCTGATGGGAAAGCCCTCGTCTTCTACGGGTTGAAGGACGGGCGGGACCCCGGCATCTTCGTCCAGCCCCTCGACGGCGGCGTCCCACGGGCCCTCGGGTCGCAGCGAGCAGGCTTCGGCATGCTGGCAGTCTCTCCGGAGGGAGATCGCGTCATCGCCACCGGTCCGGATCGACGGCCCTGGATCTTTCCGCTTTTCGGGGCGGCCACGCTGCTTCCTGGCGGGTTGGAGGGGGACGAAGCCATCCGCTGGAGCGCGGACGGTAAGTCGGTATTCCTTCAATCTCTGGGAACCGTCCCGGCACCTGTCCGGAAAGTCGATGCTCGTTCGGGGCATTCCGAGGTCGTTCGCGCCCTGAGCCCTTCGGACACCACGGGCGTCCAGTGGGTCAGTCCCATCCTACTGACCGCCGACGCCAAGCGCATGGAAGTGTTCAGCTACCAGCGTGTGACCTCGGACTATATATGGAAGGCCTGAAGTGACCAGTGTTGCCGACAAGAGTGGCCCCGATGGAGCCTCTCTTGTCGGTAATGGCCTGGATACGCGGGCGCTAGATCAACGGCGCTCCTAGCAAATGAACGGGGAGCGGCTTGTGGTGAGGCAAATCATGACGGTTCGCCGACACGCAGTGTTGCACGTCACGGTCACCATAACCCAGGCGCCATCGATCTGGTTGGTTTCGGCGGGATCCAGGGAACGGAGGGTCTCTTTATTCAGGGTGAGCTTTTTCATGGAAGTTCCTTCGCGGAAGGTGGAAAGTCGGCAGTCCTGATCGAGGCCCTCGGGATTCGGGGCAACAGGATTTCGTCTTTCTGGTCGGGATGAGTCGAGTGGATTGGGGCCCGGCCGCAGCGCGGCGGTGCCGGTTCAAGAATTGGGGAGGGTGACTCGCGCCAACAGTGATCGCGGTTCCGGAATGAACTTGTTCCCCGAGCCGGGGGCGATGAGGACGCACGCGAGCGGGGAGGTCCCGGAAGAAGGCGCTCGGATCCGAACCACGATGCAATCAGGTTCGTCGACTACCAGGGGTGGGGGCCGGTTTTATCCAGATTGCACAATTGAGAATAGGGGAAGCAAATTCCAGTCAGGAGCACGCCCCAGGCGCCGTCCACCTTCTCGGACTCGGTGTGATCAAGGGATCGGAGTGTCTCTTTGTTCAAGTTGAGCGTCGTCATGGGAGCTCCTGTTTGGAAAGTGGAAGAGTGGCCGTCGTGATCCAGGCCCGAGGGTTCAATGCGTCAACGGGGGCCGGCGTCGGCGGTTAGGAGGTGGAGAGGAGGGCTGGCTGGTACCAGGAGCCATCGCGGTCCCGGGGGAGTTTTTTCTCCATGACAGGGGCGATGAGGAAGCATGCTGCCGGACCTATGGAATGGAATGGTCCACTTCAGAATTTTCCTGCTGGTCCATTGGACGGATGATGGGGGATCTCCCCAGACGAAAGGCTCGGATCCGGACCATGGCGCAACCCACCTTCGAGGCGTTGCTGTTGAGGGCACTGCTCGAGGGCGGGCTGGTGCAGCCCGCGGACTTGGAATCGCATTCGCCTTCCAGGGAGGAGCTGACCACGATCTGGGGCCCGGTGGTCCAGGCTCTGATGGACGCCGGACGCCTGGACCCCGTGGAGGTCCGGAGGATTGCGGCCGCATTGCTGGCTTCGGAGCAGGCGACAACCGGGCTCGCGACCTCAAAGCCGGAGGCTCCGGACGCGCCGCCTCCCTCGCCCATCGACTGGCGTTTTCCGGAGGACACCTCAGGCGGCACCCAGGGCGGCCGAGGTCGTTTCATTGATTTGCAACTGGTCGGCGTCGGCGGGGCCGGACGGGTCTACCGGGCCTTCGACCTGCGCCTCGAGCGCCACGTGGCCCTCAAGTTCCTCCGCTGGGAGCTGCCCCAAGAACGGGACTGGCTGCTTGCGGAGGCCAGGGTGCAGGCGCGGGTGAAACACCGCCACGTGCGCGAGGTCTTCGAGGTGGGGGAAATGGAAGGGGAACCCTACATCCTCATGCGCTGGGTGGAGGGCGGAACCCTCGCGTCCATTGCCCCTGGATTGGATCTGGGCGACCAGGCCAGGCTCCTGCGGCAGGTCTGCGAGGCGGTCCAGGCCGCCCACGATCAGGGCCTGCTGCACCTGGATCTGAAGCCCGCAAACATCCTGGTGGAGCAGGCACCTTCGGGTTGGAGCGCCCTGGTCACCGACTTCGGACTCGGAGCCCACCATCAGAAGGGCGCCGCCCGCAGACCCCTGCTCGGCACACTGCCCTATTCAAGCCCCGAACAGGTCATGGGCCGGGTGGGGGAACTGGATGGGCGCAGCGACGTGTACAGCCTGGGCATGACCCTGGAAACTCTCTTGGGGCCCCGCAGGAAAGGGCAGCGTGGCAGGGAGGACCTCGAACGCATCGCGGGCAGGGCAGCCTCCCTGGTCAAGGAGGATCGCTATCCGGATCCCGGGGCCATGGCTGCGGATCTCGCCTGCTGGCTCGAAGGCCGTCCCATCTCCATGCGGCAGCGGGAGACTCGCCATGCCTTCGCGCTGTGGTGCCGCCGGCACCGGGGAGCGGTCGCCGCCGGCGGCCTGGCGCTGCTTACCCTCACCGCCTTCCTGGCCTGGGGCATTCGCGAACGGTGGCTGCGCAAACGGAGCGCAGAACTGGCGGGGCAGTTCGGGCAGGAGGCCAATCAGCTCGAGAACTACCTGGCCCTGGCCTATCTTTCTCCGCCTCACGACCTGCGTCCCCAGAAGGCCGAAGCGGCACGGCGGATCGAGGCCCTTCGGCGGCGCGTCGCCGACCTTGATCCCTCGGCCCAGGGGGCTGGGTACCAGGCCATCGGGCAGGCCCTCGCCAGGCTCGGCGATGCTCCGGCGGCCCTGGCGGCCTTCGAGCAGGCCTGGGCCCTGGGAGTGCGCAACGATCGGCTCACTCGGACCCTGGGAGAACTGCGGGGGTTGCGCCACCTCCGGAACACCTGGGACGCATCCATTCCTGCGGTCAGGGAGGCCAAACAGAAATCGGAGCGGCTGGACGGCGAGCCTTCCCGGAAGCTGCTCCGGCAGTACCTCCGGTCCGCCGGGGAGGGGGCGGCGCCCGGACCGGAGATCCTCCTGGCGGAGTTGGAAGGGCGCGCCGAAGCGGCCTGGGATTTGGGAGGGAAGGCCCTCCTCAAGGACGAAGCGGAGCCATGGCAATACCAATCCTGGCTGATGCTCCTGGATCTCTGGGACCACCGCTTCCAGGCCTACCTGGGAGAAGGGCGCTTGGACCGGGCGCGGGCGCTGCTGGCGCGCCACCGCGCCACGCTCGCACGAGCCATGGCGGTGGGACGGAGCGACCCCGAACTGATCAGCCGGGAAGGACACCTGCACCTGGCGGAGGCCTGGCTGCATGAGGTGGAGGGACGGAGTTCCGAGACGGACCTCCTCGCCGCAGCCTCCGCCTTCGATGGCGCGATGCGGCTGGATCCAGACCTCCTTTGGCCCCTTCGATGGAGGGCGGACATTCACCGCAGGATCGGGGAGGACTTGCGGCGCCGGGGCCGAGATCCCAGCGCCGCCTGGGAGCGGGGCATCGAACTCGCCCGCGAGGGCTACACCCGCTGCGAAGGGGGGAAGGAGGCCCCAGGACTGGGGCTGTTCCTGGCACGGCTCCTGGTGACCATGGGGCTTTTCGAACTGGAGGAGGGTCGAGGGCGAGGGTCGGCGCGCCTCGATGAGGCCCAGGCGATCCTGGCCCGCGTTCAACCGGCAATCGAAGGGCTGGCGTTCCGCGTCGGGTGGACCTGCCTTCGGAACATCCAGTTCCACAAGGCCGAACGGGCCGTGGAACTGGGGCAGGAAGCGGAGGAGATGTTCCGGGACCTGGAGCGGACCCTGCGCGTTTCCAGGCCTTACAGAATGGCCAACGAATGGCCGGGGGACTTCGCCAACTTCGCCGCGCTGCTTTCCATCTCCCGTGAGGCGAAGGGCGGTGACGCCCTCGGCCCCATCCGTGAGGCCTGGCCGGTGCTGAATGCGGCGCGGAAGGACTTTCCCCACCTGCCCAGGCTCCACGTGGCGGCTGCAAGGCTGCACCTGCGGGAAGCCGAGATCGGTGCGGCCAGCGGCGCGCCCTGGCGCGCCCATGCGGAGGCTGGGATGAAGCTGCTGGTGGAATTCGGGCGGGCCCATCCGGAAGGCCTCCTGCTTCTGGCCCAGGCCCACCTCCTAGAAGGCAGGCATGGGCAAGACCGGGCCCGGGAACTGGCCCTGGCCCGCGGGCATCTCCGTGCGGCCCGTTCGAAAGGGCTCACGACCTACGCGGTCTGGATAACGCAGGCGCGGGTGGAATTGGCGGACTTGCGGTTGGCCCCTCGCGGAGGCGCTCAGGGGTCCATGGGGTTGCGGAGATGCGACGAGGCCTTGGCCCAGGCCGAGGCCCGAAACCCCGGCGCAAAGGCCTGCGCCCAGCTCAAGGCCGAGGCGGCACGGATCCGGACGGGAGCCGGCCCTCCATGAGCTTCAGCGCGGCTTCCAGCTCAGACAGGTCCTGGGAGCTGAATCCCAGCCGCACGTGGTGGCTGGAGGACCCGGAAACGGCATAGTGGGCTCCGCCGTGGAGAAGGACGCCGTCGTTCTGGAGCTCTCGCAGCCAACGGTCCACGTCGAGGGAATCCGGGCACGTGATCCAGAGACCCAGTCCGTGGGACGGATCGGCCGAGAACCCGGGCCAGTGCCGGAGCCAATAGGAGGTGAAAGCCCTTCGCTCTGAATAGGCCTTGCGCGCCTTCCGGATGAAGCGGGCAAAAGTATCATCCTCGATCAATGAGGCGACGGCCGATTCCAGCACCCGGTCCCCCTGGGCCTCCGCGCGCAGGCGCAGCCTGGCGAGCCTGGCGACCACCGGGGCCGGAGCCACCAGGAATCCGAGGCGGAGACCGGGCGCCATCAGGTTGGAGAAGGACCCGATATAGACCACGACGCCGTTCTGGTCCTGGCTGGCCAGGGGCAGGGCGGGACGCTGGCCGCCGTGGAACTCGAAACCCAGGTCGTCCTCCACCACCGCCATGCGATGCTTCCGGGCGAGTTCCAGCAGCCGGACCCGGCGCGCCTGAGAGAGG
>JBGASS010000083.1:0-8400 GCA_044229555.1 Holophagaceae bacterium | reverse complement strand
CCTCATGTACGACCAAGGGACGCTGGTGTCCCATGCCCTCGGAGGCGTGACGACGGCCTTGCTGCTCGGGGGCTGCTTCGTGGCCCTCGTGTTGATCCTCTTGCTGGGAAGCTTGCGCGGGGCCCTCCTCGTCATCGTGGTCCTCCCGCTGGCTACCTTCGGCGCCGCGATTCCACTACGGATGGCGGGACTCGGGCTGAACGCCATGACCTTGGGTGGGCTCGCCATCGCGGTCGGCCTGCTCGTGGATGCCGCCGTGATCATGGTCGAAAACCTGGCGCACCGCCTGCATCAGCACCGTGAACACATCGAGCCCCGTCGGGTGGCCCTCACCCGGGCGGCTGCGGAGGTGGGCATGCCCATCCTCACGGCGGTGCTCGTAATCCTCGCCGTGTTCATTCCGCTCCTGGCCATCGGAGGTGTGGCGGGCCGGCTTTACGCACCTTTGGCCATCGCGGTGGCCTCGGCCATGACCATCAGCCTGGTGCTCAGCTTCACCCTGGTACCGGCCTTGGTGGAGCGTTACCTGCCGCCTGGCACGACCCTCGAAGAGCCTCGGTTCGTGACGGGCCTCAAGGCCTTCTATAAGCCCGGGCTGGAATGGGCCATGCGCCACGGAGCCATCGTCCGGGCCGTGGCCCTCGGCATCACGATCCCGAGCATCTGGCTGGCCCTGCACCTCGGAAGCAACTTCTTGCCTAAGCTTGATGAGGGGGCGTTGATGCTGAATTCTTCCCTCCCAGCGGAGACCAGCCTGGCCTCTGTGGATGAAGCCAACCTCCAGTTGGAGGAGAAGCTTGGCCGGATCCCGGGAGTGTCCTCCGTGTACCGGAGGACGGGCCGTGCCGAACTGACCGAGGACCCCATGCCCCACACCCTCAGCGATGTGCTGGTGGTGCTGGATGGAAACCGCCCATCCAAGATCGTGGAGCACGACGTGGCCGAGTCCATCGAAGATCTCCCCTACCCGGTGGAGCTCACGACACCCATGGGCATGCGGATCGCGGAAGGCATCGGCGGTACTCCGGCGGATCTCCAGGTGAAGCTCTTCCACCCCGACTTGGAGGCCCTCCGGGCTAAGCTGCCCGGCATTCAAGAACGCCTCTCCAAGCTCGAGGGCGTCGCATCGGTGAGCCCCGATGGTGGAGGGCCTCTGCCCCGGTGGCGGATCATCCCCGATGACGATGCCCTGCGTCGGCTCCAGGTGCCGCGCTCGATGGTGGTTCAGACGCTTAAGGCCGGGCTGCAAGGCCTTGAGACGGATGCCCGATTTGACGGCCCTCAGCGGATCGAACGGATCGTGCGCTTCCCCAACGATGGTCGCACCAGTCCCGAAACCCTGAAGCGCCTCCCGATCATTTTGGAGGGCGGACGGATCATCGAGCTGGGCCAGGTCACCCAGTTCGAGGAGACGACTACCCCGAGCATGATCCGCCGCGAGGCGGCCCAACGGCGTCTGGCCTTGAACGTCCGCACCACAGGAGATCTGGGTGGAACCGCCTTTCGGGTCGAAAAGGTCATGGCCGGCATGGACCTTCCTAAAGGGACCGTCATCAAGATCGGCGGGCAGGTCGAGGAGGCGCGGGAAACCCAGAAGCGGCTGAGCGTGGCCATTGCCCTGGCTCTGGGCCTCGTCGTCGGGCTGCTATACCTGGCCCTGGGGCGATGGCGGGAGGTCCTCGTTGTCGTCGCCACCTTGCCGGATGCCTTCGCCGGCGGTCTCCTGGCCCTTTGGCTGGCGGGCGAAACCTGGAACATTAGTTCCATCGTCGGCATGATCGGGCTCTTCGGGGTGGCTGTGCAGAACAGCCTGGTGCTCATCACCCAGGCCAAGCACCTGATGGTGGAGGGGAAGCCCTTCGCCGAAGCCCTCGAAGAGGCCTCCCTCGGCCGTGTCCGTCCGAAGCTCATGACGGCCGGGTGCGCCATCCTCGGCCTCATGCCGATGCTCCTGGGCATCGGGGGAAGCGAGTTAGAGCGGCCCCTGGCCATCGTCATGGTGGGCGGACTTATCACGAGCACCCTCTTCACCTTGTTAGCCCTACCAAGTTTCTACGCTTGGGTAGGCCACCCAGAGGTGACTGCCCACGAGCTGGATTCATAGAGCTTGCGATTCAGCCCATGACTTGAGGCCGCAATGCGCGACCTCAAGTTATTGGCAATCTTCTAGAATCAAAGGTCCAAGTTCCAATTAAACAGGAAGGACTGGATTCCTAGTAGCTTCCTAATCGAACATCACGGCCGTGTAGATCGTCTTTGCCACGTGCTGCATGTGGTCCACTGTGTCCTCCAGCCGCTTCAGAAGATCTTTTGTTTCGATGAGCACAATCGGGTTGGCCGGAGCAGAGTAGAGGCGCTCAAGCGCACCTCGGAAATGGCTATCGGCCTCCTTCTCGATCCGATGAAGCTCTTCCATATGGTCCTTGAGCGCCATGGGCGTTCGCTCGCCCGGGAGGCTTCGGATCAGCGCGGACACAGTCCGCATGGCCGATACAGCATTCTCGGCAAGGTTGAGAACTGCTGAGCGCTCAGAGGGAACACCGTAGACCGAGAGCAGCTCCGCCGTGCCATCCAGATGGTCCCGGATCCCATGCATTTCTCGGGCGATCCCGAGGGCGGATTCGCCTTCGATGGCGGGCATGAAGCGGTGGCTCAGGCCTTCCGCTAAGCGCTCTCGAAGGTGATCCATGCGCTCTTTCCGGAGGAGCATTCGTTCTCGGAGCGCTGCAAAGTCCGGTCAAGCTCCGGACAGAACGGCCTCCAGGATTTCCTCGTTGCCTGCCAGCAGGTCCCTGCCGGCCTCGTCCATCAAGTCGTAGACCTCGTGCTCATGAGGCCGCAGCCAATTGAGGAAGGACTTGATGGGCATACCGCCTCCTGCAGATAGGCGACTTCAGTACCTCAGAGCCAACCTCGTTCTTGGAGGAGGCCCTGGACGCGATCCCGCACCTCGTTTCGGATCTCCCGAACGCGCTCCACCGGCTTGCCTTTCGGGTCTTCCAGGGGCCAATCACCCCGCTTCAATCCAGGAACTACGGGGCATTTGTCCCCACAGCCCATGGTGATGAGGGTGTCGGCACCCTCGGCCAGTTCTTGGGTCAGGAGCTGGGGTTTGGCATTCGAGAGGTCGATGCCGATCTCCTTCATCGCCTCCAGAACTTCCGGGTGAACCTGGGTGCCTGGCTGCGTTCCAGCGGAAATGGCACGGGCCATTCCGTCCTTCACCAGGCTGTTGAAGTATGCTGCCGCCATCTGGGAACGACCCGCGTTGTGGACGCAGGCGAAAATCACGGTCTTCACTTGGACTCCTTGGAATCGAGGCTGAGCGGGTCTTCGGGGACTTCATGGACGGACATCTCGCCAGGCACCAGCCAGCGGAAAAGCAGGGTCGCCACGAGGGCACCCATGGCTTGAGCAAGGATGAATGGGGGTACATCCTTGGGCCGGATGCCGGCAAAGGTGTTCGTGGCGGCCCGGGCGATCGTCACGGCGGGATTCGCGAATGACGTGGAAGCTGTGAACCAATAGGCCGCCGTGATGTAGCCCCCCACCGCGAAGGGGGTGGATTCAGCGCGTCGGCGGGAGCAACCCCAGATCACGGCCAGCAGGCCAAAGGTGGCGACCCCCTCACTGAATACCTGGGCCCCACCGGAACGCACGTGCTGGGACAACTCGTAAATCGGGAGATCAAACATGAGGTGTGCCATGGCCACGCCCAAGAAGGCTCCGGCAACCTGGGCTGCGAAATAGAAGGGAACGGCCTTCCACGTCAGCCCGCCCTGGCTGGCATCGGCGATGGTCACCACGGGGTTGAAGTGGGCCCCTGAGACCGGGCCGAAGGATAGGATCAGGGCGACGAGGGCGGCACCCGTGGCGATCGTGTTGGCGAGAAGGGCCATCGCCACATTCCCGCCAGCCAAGCGTTCTCCCATGATCCCGGATCCAACCACGGTCGCGAGCAAGAGCGCGGTTCCGAGGAATTCCGCCACGGTACGGCGAGCGAGGTTAGGTATCGAAATCGTGTTCACGCATTCACTCCATTGGGAGAGCCGATGGCATTCAGTTCGTGCTGGAGGCTCAGGCGATCCAGTTTCTCGAAGGGAAGCGCCAAAAAGAGGCTGATCCGGCTTTGGAGTCGCCGGAAGGCATCATGAAAGGCCAAATGACCGTCTCCGTGCCCGACAGGGGCGATGGCCGGATCGGGAACGCCCCAATGCGCCGTCATGGGATGCCCTGGCCAGATAGGGCAGGATTCCCCTGCGGCCTTGTCGCAGACGGTGAAAATGAAGTCCATGACCGGGGCCTCGGGCGTCGAGAATTCGTTCCAGCTCTTGCTCCGGAGGCCATCTTGCGAAATGTTGGCGTGCTCCAACTCCCGGATTGCCAATGGGTGAACGAAGCCAGTTGGATGGCTCCCGGCGCTGAAGGCGCGGAAGTGCAGGCCACCGAGTCGGTTGAGCAATGCCTCCGCAAGATTGCTACGAGCGGAGTTGCCCGTGCAGAGGAAGAGCACGTTGTAGGGCCCATCTTTCATATCGTCCTCCGATGAAGGCCATCCTCAGGGCATGGCGAATGACCGTCCGAAAGGGTTGTTCGCAAAAACACGATTATTCTATCCCGGGACGAGTGACTTTCGTCATAGGGGAATTGCCGATCTTTATTGCTCAAATTAAAATTTAACAATAACTATTACTGTTTTTATTGAGCGGATTAGATCTGGGTCACAGACAAATTGACCATTTGGGGAACGGCGCGATCCTGAGTGAGAGCAATCGCAACCCTACGGTGATCGCCTTGAACTGCCTTCTCCCACCACTCCGACCAAGTCATTCACTTGATTCGTGGAATGGCGAAGGGTGGGGAAGGTTGGACGCGAACACCTAGGAGAGCCCAAGCAGCATCCCAATTCCCATTCCACCCCCCTGATTCAGCCTGGTCCCTGCTCGGGGAAGGGTTGTTGTCTGCCCAATTCTCGGGCGAGGAGAGGCCATGTCGAAGGACATTCTGGTCACGATGCAGGAGGACGCCAAGCGCGCCCTAGGGAGGTCCGCCAAGGGGCGGAGATGGGCGATGCTCATCGACCTCCGGAAATGCGTGGGTTGCCACGGGTGCACCGTGGCCTGCATGTCGGAGAACAAGCTGCCCCCGGGGATCGTGTACCGGCCCGTGAAGGAATTCCAGGTGGGGAAGTACCCCAACCCCCGGAGGATCTTCGTTCCGCGTCCCTGCATGCACTGCGACAACCCGCCTTGCGTGGCGGAATGCCCCAAGCCAGGGAAGGGTGGCGCAACCTGGAAGGAAGAGGAAGGTGTGGGCGCAGGCCTGGTGCTGATCAACTACCAGGAATGCATCGGCTGCGGTTCCTGTGTCTCGGCGTGCCCCTACGGGGCCCGGGACTTGGATGAAGGGCTCTTCCACACCGACGGGACCCCTGAGCGACAGAAGTACGAGTCGATGCCTTCATTCGAGTACGGGATCGCTGCAAAGCGGACGAAGGACACCCCGCCGATGGAGAAGGCCCGGAAGTGCCACTTCTGCCTCCATCGTCTGGAAAACGGGATGCTTCCCGAATGCGTGACCACCTGCGTGGGCCGGGCCACCTATTTCGGCGATGTGAATGATCCCGAAAGCGAGATCTCCAAGGTGATTAAGGCCAACAAGGTCCAGTTCCTGAAACCCAAGAAGGGCACCAAGCCCCGGGTCTATTACATCGCGGACGAGAATCTGGAGGTGATCTATGGCTGAGAAGCCGAACCAGGGCGGCTCCTCCCGCCGGGACTTTCTCAAAGTCACTGCCGCCGTGGGTGGTGGTGCGATGGCGGCCAGTCAGACGGCGTGGGCACGAGGGCTGGTGGAACAGGCGGAAAAGGGGGAACTCAGCGCCGCTGCCACCTACGAGCTCATGAAGCCCGAAAACACCCTCTACACCACTTGCCTCAACTGCAATACCGGGTGCGGCCTCAAGGTGAAGGTGATGGATGGTGTCGCCGTCAAGATCGACGGCAGCCCCTACAACCCATTCACCCTGCATCCGCATCTTCCCATGAGCTTGGATCTGGGAACCGCTGCGACCATCGATGGCTGCCTCTGCCCGAAGGGGCAGGCTGGCCACACCGGCGCCTACGATCCCTACCGCATTCGCAAGGTCCTGAAGCGGGCCGGCAAGCGCGGGGAAGGGAAATGGATCAGTGTGCCCTTCGATCAGGCCATCGACGAGATCGTGAACGGCGGCAAGCTCTTCGCCCACGTTCCTGGTGAAGAGGGCCGCAGCATCACCGGCCTGAAGGACATTTGGGTCATGAAGGATCCCAAGGTGATGGCCGCCATGGCTGACGACGTGGCGCTCATCCGCAAGAAGAAGCTGACGGTGGCCGAGTTCAAGACCAAGCACGCCGCGCATCTGGATGCCCTCATCGATCCGGATCATCCGGACTTCGGGCCCAAGAACAACCAGTTCGTCTACATGTGGGGCCGTAAGAAGGCCGGTCGTGCCGAGTTCGACAAGCGGTTCACGGACGTTTTTGGGACGGCCAACACTCATGGCCACACCACGGTCTGCCAGGGATCCCTGTACTTCGCCTCGAAGGCCATGAGCGAGCAGTACGACGGCACAGGCTTCAAGGATGGCCAGAAATTCTATTGGCAGATCGATCAGGAGAACGCGGAGTACATCCTCTTCGTGGGCGCCAACCTCTTCGATGCCAATTACGGCCCCACCAACCGCACGTCCCGCATGACGGACCGCATGGTGGAAGGCAAGCTCAAGTTCACCGTGCTGGACCCCCGCTACACCAAGCTCGCCTCCAAGGGCGCCCGTTGGGTGCCGGTGAAGCCCGGAACCGATGCGGCCTTCGCCATGGGTATGACCCGCTGGATTCTTGAGAATAAGCGCTACGACGCGAAATATCTGGAGAACGCCAACAAGGCCGCTGCGGCGGCGGACAAGGAACCCACCTGGTCCAACGGTCCCTGCCTCATCAAGCTCGGAAAGGAAGGAGAGCCCACCACGTTCCTCCGGGCCCATGAAATCGGGCTCAAAGCCAAGGAAGTCCGCAAGGGCGCTGACGGCAAGGAAAGCGAGTATGAATTCCTGGTGGTCATGAAGGATGGAAAGGCCATTCCGGTGGACCCGAATGACGACAAGAATCCCGTTGAAGGGGATCTCTTCATCACCTCCGAGTTCAAGGATGAGAAGGGCAACGTCATCAAGGCCAAGTCCAGCCTTCAGATCATGCTGGAAGCCGCGAAGGCGAAGACCCTCATCGAATGGGCCAAGGAGTGCGGCACCACGGCCAAGGTCATCACCGAGGTGGCCAAGGAGTTCACGAGCCATGGGAAGAAGGCTGGCGTGGACATGCACCGCGGGCCAGCCCAGCACACCAATGGCTTCTACAACATCAGCGCCTTGATGAATCTGAACCTGCTGATCGGAAACTTCGATTGGACGGGCGGAATGATCGCAGCCTCCACCTTCAACGTGGATGGCACCAAGACGGATCGGCAGCCCTTCCCGCTTCCCAAGATCACTCCGAAGACGGGCAAGGCCTTCGGGCTCTCGATCATTCGCCACGATGCGAAGTATGAAGAGTCCACGATCTTCGCCAACTACCCCGCCAAGCGGAATTGGTGGCCGCTGGCCTCGGACATCTACGAAGAGATCCTCCCCTCGATGCAGGACGCCTACCCCTATTCCACCAAGGTGCTCTTCAGCTACATGGGCACCCCGGGCTACGCCCTTCCGGCCGGCCACACGCAGATCGCGGCCCTGCTAGACCTGGATCGCATCCCGCTCTACTTCGCCAGCGACATCACCGTGGGAACCACGAGCCTCTACGCGGACTACATCTTCCCGGACCTCCATTACCTTGAGCGCTGGGAGTTCCAGGGCAGCCACCCCAACATGCCCGTGAAGATCCAACCCGTGCGCCAACCCGTAATCGCCTCCCCCAACGAGGTGGTGAAGGTCTTCGGCGAAGAGCAGCCCATCTCCATCGAGACCGTTTGGCTCGCCCTGGCGGAAAAGCTAGGTATGCCCGGTTTCGGGAAGGATGCCTTCGGGGCGGGCAAGGATCTCAATCGCCCCGATGATTTCTACCTCCGCATGGTCGCGAACCTGGCTCATGACGGCAAGGAAAGCGTACCCGATGCCTCGGCGGAGGAGATGCAGATCTTCCAGAAGTCCCGCCGCCACCTGCCCCGGAATGTCTTCGATCCGGTTCGCTGGGCTTCCATCTGTGGCGAGTCCTGGAAGAAGGCCGTGTATGTGCTTACCCGTGGTGGCCGCTTCGATTCCCAGGAGAACAGCTACAAGGGCGACCACGTCTCTAACAAGTACGCCAAGCAGATCAACATCTACCAGGAGAAGACCTACAAGGTGAAGGACGCCTTCACGGGCAAGCA
>JBGASS010000082.1:0-8395 GCA_044229555.1 Holophagaceae bacterium | reverse complement strand
GCTGCCCTGGCGCCACCAGACCCGGTATGCCCAGGCCCTGGGCCTCGCGGAGGCCTTCGGCCGCAGCCGGGGGATCGAAGGCCTGGGCCGCTTCCATCCCGTGCTGAAGGACGCCTCCCTGCCCGACCCCGGGGACGTGTGGCCCGCCAACGGAAAGCCCCGCATCGTCCTCGTGCCCGGAGCGAGCCGCCGGGGTGCCATCAAGCGCTGGCCCCTCCGCCACTGGCAGCGCCTGGCGGCCAGGCTCGGCGGGCGCTTCGAGCTCCGCTGGAGCCTCGGCCCCGAGGAGCTGGACCTGCGGGCCTGGCTCCCGGCGGACAGCGGCGTGCCTGCCCTGCCGGAGCTGGACTGGTGGCGCCTCGCCGCCGCGGTGCGCCAGGCGGACCGGGTCATCGCGCCGGACACCGGCCTCCTGCACCTCGCCGTGGCCCTGGGAGTCCCGGTCACCGCCGTCTACGGCCCCTCGGACCCCGTGGTGGCGGGTCTTCCCCTGGGCACCGGAGAGGTGCTGCGCACCGGCATCGCTTGCTCCCCCTGCCGGGAGCGGGGCTGCCAGCGGCGGCAGTGCCTGGAGGAACTGGAGCCGGAGCGGGTCTTCGCGGCTTGCGGGACGGAGGGGTAGAAATCCCTATTGCAGGCGGGCGGTGATGGCCTTCAGGTCCGCCACGAACTGGCGGGCGGCGCCGGGATCCACCTTCGACATCTCCAGGGCCAGCTGCATCTTCCGGGCAGGGTCCTGTTCGTCTTCCAGGGCCTTGGACTTGGCTTCCATGGCGGGCTTGATGGCCGCGTTGTACCGCTCCATGGCCTTGCTCAGGGCATCCATGTCCTCAGTCTTCATCTTGGCGGAGTGCTCCGCGAAGGCCTTGAAGGCCGCGTTGGCCTCCGCCTGCTCCGAAGCGGGCAGGCTCGGCACCACCTGGACCGACAGCATGCTCACGGAGGCGCCGATGCCCGCCCCCGCGAGGCCGGCCACCGCGCCCGTGAGTCCGCCTTCGCCCCGGGTGGCGCCCTGCTTCATGGCCTCCAGGGCCGCCTTGCCGCCGGAGGACTTTTCCATCTCGGCGGTGGCCTCCTTCACCTTGCTCTTGCCCCAGTAATACATCCCCACGCAGCTGCCGCCGACGATGAGGACGATGACGCCGCAGCCGATGCCGAGGCCCAGGAGGATCTTCTTGCCGCTGGCCATGGGGGGCTCCTGTGGGAGGTGGGGATGCCTGGACGATGCCAGAGACTCAGGCCCGGCGCCAGCCCACGCTGCCGTCCTTGCGGTCCTCCAGCACGATGCCCAGGGCCTGGATCGCGTCCCGGAGCCGGTCGGCTTCGGCCCAGTCCTTCGCGGCCTTGGCGGCCTTGCGGGCCTCGATGAGGCCTTCGACCGTGGCGTCAAGGCTGCCGGTCTCCTTGGGCCAGGCGGCGAAGACCGAGTCCGTCTCGTCCAGGAAGGCCAGCGTTTCGTCCCGCTCCTCCCGGGTCAGGGCGATGCGGTCGTCCTGGGCGTTGAGGTCGGAGATGAGGGTGAAGAGGGCCGCCAGGGCCTCCGGCGTGTTGAGGTCGTCGCCCATGGCGGCCCAGAAGTCCTCCCGGGCCTTCGCGAGGCGCTGGCGGGGGTCCAGGGCCTCCTTCCATTCCCCCTGGCCCGCGGGGGCGCCTTCGTCCTCCATGCGGCGGCGGAAGGCGCGGATGCGCTTGAGGGCGTTTTCCGAGGCTTTGAGTCCCTCGAAGCTGAAGTTGTAGAGCTTGCGGTAGTGGTTGGACTGGATGGCGAAGCGGAAGGCGATGGGGTCGACGCCCTTGTCGACCAGGTCGCGGAGCGTATAGAAGTTGCCCAGGCTCTTGGACATCTTCTCGCCCTCCACCATCAGGAATTCGCCGTGCACCCAGGAATCCACCCAGCGGTGGCCCAGGCAGCCCTCGCTCTGGGCGATCTCGTTCTCGTGGTGCGGGAAGATCAGGTCCACGCCCCCGGTATGGATGTCCACGTGCTCGCCGAGATGCTCGATGCCCATGGCGGAGCACTCGATGTGCCAGCCGGGCCGGCCCGGACCCCAGGGGCTGTCCCACCAGGGTTCGCCCGGCTTGGCGGCCTTCCAGAGCACGAAGTCCGCGGCGGCGTCCCGCTCGTACTCGTCGGCGTCCCCGGAGGCGCCCTCCCGCATCCCCTCCCGGTCCAGGTGGGCCAGGGCGCCGTACTCGGGGAAGGCCGCGATGCGGTAGTAGACCGAGCCCTCCCGGGTGTAGGCCAGGCCCTTCTCCTCCAGGGTCCGCACGAGGCGGATCATGTGGGGGATGTGGTCCGTGGCCCTGGGCAGCACGTCCGGGCGGAGGACGCGCAGGGTCTCCAGATCCTCCAGGAAGGCCTGGGTGTAGCGCTCCGTCAGGGCCGACATGGCGCCGTGGCGCTCCTCGTTGGTGGCCTCCGGGGCCAGGTCCTTCTGGCTGTCCCGGATGATCTTGTCCTCGACGTCCGTGATGTTCATGCAGTGGCGCACGGTGCGGCCCGAGGCCCGGAGGGCGCGCTTCATCAGGTCCTGGAAGAGGAAGGTCCGGAGGTTGCCGATGTGGGCGAAGTTGTAGACCGTCGGGCCGCAGGTGTAGATGCGCACGGCCTCCGGGGACGCGGAGACAGGTTCCACCTTCCGCTCGAGGGTATTGAAAAGGGAGATCGGCCGCACCATGCTCATCCCACCATCTCACCATCAAAGGCCGCCTCTCCCAAGAGGCGCTCCATCCCGGGCTGGAAGGAAGGGCTGAATGGGGCTTTTCGGGAACGGAACGTCGAAGCAGGACCGCATCGCCGAACTGGAGTCCAAGGTCCAGCGCCTCGAGGCCGAAGTCGACGCCCTCCGCTCGGAGAAGATGGAGCTCCAGGAACTCTCCCATCACCAGGAGCTGGACCGGGAACTGGTGCTGCGGGTGGTGGAGGCGCTCCAATACGGCATGGACGTGAAGGCCCTGGGAAAGGCCTTCTGCGAGACCGTGTTCCGGCCCCTGGAGCTGGCCAGCTTCTACCTCGCCATCATCGACCGGGAACGCGGGATCATGAGCTTTCCGACCTACCACGAGGGCGGCGCCCTCCGGGTCTACCGGGACCGGAACTATCAGGCCGAGTCGGGGCTGACCGGGCGCACGGTGGAATCCGGCCAGCCGCTCTACGTGCGCAGTGCGGATGAGGGCCTCGCCAAGGGCGCGGTCTTCTCCGAGGCGGAAAAGCTCAGCGGCCTCGTGCCCCAGAGCTGGTACGGCGTCCCCTTCGGCTTCGGCGGGAAATGCTACGGCATGACCAGCTACCAGTGCTTCCAGAAGGACGGGTTCAACGAGTCCGCCCGCCGCCTGATGGACACCCTCACCTGCCTCCTGGCCCTCCACATCGAGCTGGCGAGGCGCTGAGCAGGGTTTCCAGCAGATCCTCCGGCAGGATCCGCGCCTTCCCGTCCGGCCCGGTCACCAGGTGCGTGCTGCGGCCTTCGGCCAGGCGGGCGCCCCCCCGCTCCAGCCGGTAGCCGAAGGCGACCCGCCGCCGCCCCGCCTCCAGGATCCGGGTGCGCACCGTCACCACCTCGTCGTACCGGCACGGCGCCCGGTAGGTCATCTCGATGCCCGCCACCGTCATGTGGACGCCCCGCCGCTCCCATTCCGTGTAGCCCGAACCCAGGGTCCGCAGCAGGTCCGAGCGGCCCAATTCGATCCAGACGATATAGGCCGCATGATGCACGATCCCCATGGCGTCCGTCTCGGCATAGCGGACCCGGATCTCGGTGAGGGATTCCATGGATCCAGGCTACACGGGGGACAAGAAAACGGCCCCGCTCGCGCGGGGCCGGACCCAAGGAGGTCGTGGGCTACTCCAGGGTGATCTTGATAAGGTCGCCCTTGTCGGTGGTGACTTCCAGGAGGAGGTCGCCGGGCTTGGAGCTCTCCAGCAGCTTGATCATGGCGTCGGGCTTGATGCCCTTCTTCGATTCGCCATTGATCTTGATCTCCGAGTCGCCGGCCATTTCCAAGGCGCTCTTGGCGAGGCCGATGGGCATGCGCATGTTCACTTCCGTCGGGCCGTCCTGGTTCCCGCGCTTGCCGTGGTGGCCGTGGATCGACTTCCCGATGATGTGCACATGGATGAACTTGGCCTGCTGGGCGACGGCGGGAAGGGCCAGGGCCGAAGCGAGGAGAAGGGCGGTGAAGGGGGCGCGCATGGATTCCTCCGGAGGTGATTCGCGGCGTGCGTCTCGGAATCGGATACGGGCTGGCGGGGAAGCGGGTTAGGGGCCGCGGCGGGACCGTGGGCCGGCGCAGCCATTCCTGCGCCGCGGGCCCCGCCGGCCTATTCATAGCGCAGGGCCTCGATGGGATCCTGGCTGGCCGCCTTGAGGGCCGGCCAGATGCCGAAGACCAGGCCCACGGTGGTGCTCATGCCGAAGCCGAGCAGCACGGACCAGAGGGGCGCGGCGGCCGGGAAGTCGAGGGTGACCCGCACCAGCATGGCGATCCCCAGGCCTGCGGCGATGCCGATGGCCCCGCCCACGCCCGTCAGGGTCACGGCCTCCACCAGGAACTGAAAGGCGATGTCCCGCCGAGTGGCCCCGAGGGCCTTGCGGATGCCGATCTCTCGGGTCCGCTCGGTGACGCTCACCAGCATGATGTTCATCACCCCGACGCCCCCCACCAGCAGGGCGATCCCGGCGATCAGGATCATGGCCCCGGCGATGCCCCCGGTGATGGCCTTGAAGGTCTGGAGCTGTCCCTCGCTCGTGAAGATGGCGAAATCGTTGGGCTGGTGGGCCTTGAGGCCGCGCCGGGCGCGGAGGATCGCCACCCCCTGGTCCTGCATGGCCTGGACCAGGTTGGGCTCCCGGGGAACGGTGGCGATGTGGATGGTGTCCCCGTTGCTGTTCTTGATCTGGGGAAACATCTCGTCGAAGGTCGTGAAGGGGATGAGGACGAGGTTGTCGGCGCTGCCGCCCAGGAAGGACCCTTTCTTCTCCAGGAGCCCGATGACGCGGAAGGCGATGCCGTTGATGAAGAGTTCCTGCAGGAGGGGATCCCGGTGGGGCCAGAGGGCATCCGCCACGTCGGGGGCCACCACGCAGGTCCGCGAGGAATGCGTGATGTCCGCGTCCACGAAGAAGCGCCCGTCCTGCACGAAGGAATTGTTGGCCTGGGCATAGTCCGCCACGACCCCGGCCAGGGTGGGGCCGTTGGCCTCCTGGCCCTTGCGGTTCTTGAAGGTGGTGGAGGCCGCGAGGGCCGGCAGGTTCAGGTACCGTTCCGGGCTGACGGCGGCGGCGAGGGTGTTGAGGCGCTTGAGGGCCTGGGCGTCCTCCAGGGTGAGGTCGCGCCGCCGCCGCTGCTCTTCCGGGGGGCCCGTGGGGCCGCCGCCGAAGCGGGGCTCGAATTTCTGGTACTGCACCAGGGTCGTGCCGAAGGCGGAGAAGGCCCCGGTGATGGCCTGGTTGAAGCCGGCGACGAAGCTGACCATGGCGATGACGGTCCCGACCCCCGCCACGATCCCCAGGAGGGTGAGGAAGCTGCGCAGGCGCTGGACCTTGATGGACCGGAAGGCGAACTTGATGTTCTCGGGGCCGAGGCTGCGGAGGGCTTGGGTTCCTTTGCTTTTCGCCATGGCTTCCCTACTCCGCCCGGATGGCGTCGATGACCAGCAGGTCCGAGGCCCGCTTGGCGGGGAGGAAGCCCGCCAGGAGCCCCACCAGGGTGGAGAGCCCGATGCCCAGCAGCACGATGCCCGGCGTGATCTGGGCGGGGAAGCCCGTGGCCCCCTTCACCGTGAGGGCCGCGAGGGTCCCCAGGACCACGCCCACCAGGCCGCCCACCATCGAGAGGATGGCGGCTTCCAGGAGGAACTGGCGCCGGATGTCCCGCTTCCGCGCCCCCAGGGCCATGCGCACCCCGATCTCCTGGGTGCGCTCGGCGACGCTCACCAGCATTATGTTCATGATCACGATGCCCCCGACGCCCAAGGAGACGCTGGCGATCAGCGTCAGGAGCACGAAGGTGGCGGTGCTGATCTGGCGCCACAGCTCCTGCAGCTGGTCCTGGGTGAGGAAGCCGAAGGGGTCGGGATCCTTCCAGGCCGTGTGCCGGAGCGCCCGCAGGTAGGCGCGGGTCTCGTCGATGGAGGCTTCGACGCCCTCCACGCCGCCCCGGGCCTTCACGAAGTAGTCCAGGGGGTCGTTGGGGGCGAAGAAGTTCTTCCGGTAGATCTGGAAGGGGATGACCACCAGCTGGTCCCGGTTCACGCCCAGGCCCTTGCCCTCCTTGGGCAGGTGGCCGATGACCCGGAAGGGGAGGCCGCGGATGTAGAAAATTCGGCCCAGGGGGTCCTGGTTGTGGAAGAGCTCGTCCTTGATGTCGGCCCCGATGACCGCCACGTTGCTGGCGGCCTGGTCCTCCGCCTCCGAAAAGAGGCGGCCCGCCCCCTGGGTGTCCAGCCCGAGGATGGGCCCGAAGTTGGCGGTGGCGCCCACGACGAAGGTGTCCGCCAGCCGGTGGTCGCCGACGTTGACCGGAAGCGTCTTGAAGGAGCGCGTGGCCACCAATTCGGCGCGGGTGAGGACGCCGCTGTCGAGGCGTTGGAATTCCTCCCAGGTGAACTGGGGCCGCTTGATGGCCCGGATGAATTCCTCCCGGCTGCGGATGATGCCGAAGCGCGTGACGATGTACATGTCCGGGGAGAGGACGATGATCTTCTCTTTCACGTAGGTGTTCAGGCCCGTGATGATCCCCACGACGCCCACGATGGTGGTGACGCCGATGATGATCCCCAGGAGCGTGAGGAAGCTCCGCAGCTTGTGGGCCCGGATGGCCCGGAGGGCCACGCGGAGGAGTTCTTCGAAGGACATGGGTCCTACCCCTTCTTCTCGTCCTTCTTCTTGCGCTTGTCCTCCCGGACCAGCTCCCCGCCCTTCATCTCGCGCAGCGCCTTGAAGGGCCCGGTGATGACCACCTCGCCGCCCTTGAGCCCGTTCAGGACCTCCACGCTGAGTTCGCCGAGGAGGCCGGTCTTGACGGCCACGAAGCGGCTCTTGCCCCCGTCCATGAGGTAGACGCCCTCCTCGTCCCGGGGGGCCCCGGGCACCACGCGCTCGCCGGGCTTCGCCTTGAGCTCCCGGGTGACCAGGGACTGGATGGGGATGGCCACCACGTTCTCGCGGCTGCCGGTGAAGATGTCCGCCTGGGCCGAAAGGCCGGGCTTGATGGTGAGGGGCGGGCTCTTGATCCAGACCTTCACCTTGAACTTGATGGCCTCGTTGGCGTTGGCCTTGAGGATGGGGCTGCCGCCCACCTCGGTCACTTCGGCCTCGAAGGATTGGTTCGGATAGGCGTCGATGCGCACCATGGCCTTCTGGCCGAGCTTCACGGTGGGGATGGAGGCTTCGTCCACCTCCATCTCCGCCTCCACCTTGCTCATGTCGGAGATGGTCAGGAGCACGGTGCCGGGCTGGTTCTGCACACCGATCACCGCGGTCTCCCCCTGCTCGATGCGCCGGGCGGTGACCACGCCGTCCATGGGGGCCGTGAGGGTGGCGTAGCCCAGACCCACCCGGGCCTCGGCCAGGTTGGCGCGGGCTTGGTCCGCGCGGCGCTGGGCAGACTGGGAGCCGTTCTCGGCGGTGGTGAGGTTCGTGCGCTGGAGATCGAATTCCGCCTGGCTGATGATGCCCGCCTTGCGGTTGCTTTCGGCCCGGGCGAAGTCCTTGTGGGCCTGGTCCAGGCGGGCCTTGGCGCTGGTGGCGTCCTGCTCCAGGGCCTGCAGGGAGGCGGAGAAGCCGTCCACCGAAGCGCGGGAGCGGGAGGGGTCGATCTCCAGGAGGAACTGCCCGGCCTTCACCGCATCGCCCTCCTTCACCGCCAGGCGCGTGACCTTGCCCATGACGTTGGCGCTGATGTCCACCTTCTTGACCGCCTGGATCTTTCCATTGGCGCTCACCTTGGAGATGAGGTTTTCCCGCGCCACCGGGGCAATCTGGACGGGGACGCCCTTGTCGCCGCCCTTCGCGATGCCCGCCCCCACCAGGATGAGCAGAAGAATTCCTCCGCCGATCAGCGCCATCTTCTTGCGGGTCATGTCAAAGCCTCCGGAGCTCGCACGGGATTCGGCCCAAGGGGCCTTCCCGTTTAGTTTGAATACCTTGCAACGCGAGGAATTAATTCTTGACAGGTTTCTTGAGATAGAAATTATTATCAAATAGATCTTGATCCCATCCCGGGGTTCCCGTGTCGCCTTTTTCGCTCCGCCCTCTGTGTTTTCTCATCGCTCCAGCCCTCCTGGGGGCCCAGACGCCTCACCCGACGCCCTCCCCCACCCCCGCGGAGGACCGGATGAAGGCCCTCGAGGAGCGTATCCGGAAGCTGGAGGAGGAATTGGCGGTCCTCAGGG